>JANYJN010000470.1 GCA_025358475.1 Candidatus Solibacter sp. | reverse complement strand
ATGAATGACCGGCTGGACATGGCGCTGTATGGGCGCAAGAACCTGTTCGGCGGCCAGCCTGGACTGGAGAGGATAACGGATGCCCCTCCGCCGGGACAGTTTGCGGGGAAGCCGGTTGTGCAACGTTCGCTTCTTCTGGTGGCCAGAAAGCAGCCTGGAGCGCAGGTGGTGCATTGAGAGGCGTACACCGCGGCAAACTGCACGCCAGAGTAGCTTGGGGGGGGCGCATAGTACAATGAGGCAACTGGAGTTATCGACCCCATGAACATCCGAATTGCCGCGGTCCTGATGGGCATAGCTGCCTCTGCGCTGCCTGCTTCGGCGGCCGAAACGCCGCCTGTCCGTCCCAAGTCCGGCCCGGTGGAGATCATGCCCCTCGGCGAAGTCAAGCAGGGCATGCGGGGTACCGCCTGGACCGTATTCCAGGGTAAGGAACCCGAGCCGGTGCCGGTGGAGATCATCGGAATTTCCAAGAACATGTGGGGCCCGAAGCAGGATATTATTTTGGGCAAGATGGGGGGCAAGGCGGCGCGCACCAACGTGGCCAAAGGCATGAGTGGCAGCCCCGTGTACATCAATGGAAAGCTCATCGGCGCGGTTTCTCTCGGGCTCAGCCAGTTCTCGCCGGACGCTATCTGCGGCATCACGCCGATCGAACTGATGCTGGAAATCAACGGCAGCGACCAATCCCATCCCGCCGCGGCGCGCGCGCCCGGCAAGGCGGTGGCGTTGAACGGGCAGGCTGATGGGGTTCTGGAATCACTGGTGCCGATCGATTCGCCGCTGGTATTTTCGGGAATCAATGGAGATACGCTGCGCGATTTCAGCTCTGTCTTTCAGCAGATGGGCCTGCGCACGGTGCAGGGTTCGGGCGGCGTGCTGACGCACGGCAGCAAGCCGGTGGCGGGTTGGGAGCACGCGCTAAATCCGGGCGAGAGCGTGGCCACCGTCCTGGTGGATGGCGATATGGGCATCAGCGCCTTCGGCACGGTGACCTACAACGACGGCAAGCGCGTGCTGGCCTTCGGGCATCCGCTTTTCAACCTGGGACCGGTGGATATGCCGCTGGCGAAGAGCGAAGTGGTGCTCACCCTGGCCAGCCAGTTTCAACCGAGCAAGATGGCCAACGCGACGGAGATTGTCGGCGCGTTGCGGCAGGATCGCCACAGCGGCATCATGGGCGAACTGGGGGCCACGGCGCCGATGATTCCGGTGACCCTGAACGTGCGCTCGCTGGACGCCAAAGAGGCGGTGCTCAGCCAGAAGAGTTTCCACTTCAACGTCTTCGTGCACCAGAAGTGGACGCCCACGCTGATGATGCTGACGCTTTACAATTCAATTTCAAACCTGAACGATTTCGCCGATGAGGCCACCTACCGGTTGAACGGCAAGGTGGAGATGAACGGCCCGCACAACATCGGTCTGGCCACCATGCAGGCCACCGGCGACATGCCCATGCCCGCTCCCATGGCGCTGGCCGTCTGGCTGGGCGACAAGTTGAACCGCCTGTACCTGAACAACGTGAACACGCCCGACGTCAAGGGCGTGACGCTGAGCCTGGATCTGCTGCCGGAGCGCCGTGTGGCCGCCATCGAGACCGGTTGGGTGTCCAACACCGATGTGCAGGCCGGCGACGACCTGGCGGTGAAAGTTTCGTTGCGGCCCTATCGCGGCGAGCCCATGCTGCGCGAAGTCACTGTCAAGATTCCCGCCGGGCTGGCCAAGGGCGAGCACCGCATCCTGTTGAGCGATGCCGATACGCTGAACCGGATGCAGAACGCGGCGAGTTTCATGAACCGCTTCATCGACGTGCCGCAGGCGGTCTCGCTGCTCAATCAGGAGCGCACCAACAACCGGCTCTATGTTTCCCTGGTGAAAGCCAGCCCCACCGCCTATTACGAAGATAAGACCATGCCCAACATGCCATCGAGCGTGCTGAATGTGATCCAGGCGGGGCGCGCCAGTAGCCGCGCCATGGTGACCACGCCAGAGACGGCGTCGGAGCAGACCTCCATTCCGTTCGATTACGTGGTGACCGGCAGTTACTCCCTGCGAATTCATGTCAAATGATGGAAGCGCCGCCGCCTGTGGCCAACCGCTGCGGACCCAAGAGGTACCGGTCGTGGCTCTGATCGGAGCCGTGCGCTTCGTAACCGAGCCGCGACCGTTAGAAGCTGTGAAATATTTGCCCGGGGGCGGAATTGGCAGGCGAAAGCGCCTGCCCCACCTTGGCATGCAAACGACCTGCCGGTGGTGGCGCAGGCGCTTTCGCCTGCGAACCGGCCGCGGCCTCGGTCCGGAGCGGTTGACGGCACGCGGCTATTCCCGAGGAAGAATTTAGATCAAATGAAAACACTCATCCTGTTGCTGGCAGCGTCTGGCGCTGTGTACGCCGGGCAAACTCGCACCTGGACGCAGGGCGAAGCCGCCGATTTCGAGAAGGGGAATCTCAAGAAACTGTCGCTG
>JANYJN010000409.1 GCA_025358475.1 Candidatus Solibacter sp. | reverse complement strand
GGCCGCCGCAATCTCCGGCCGGGTGAACATGTTGGCCTTCATCCAGTGACAGTTCGTGCAGGCGTAGCCCGTGAAGTTGACCAGCACCAGTTTGCCCTCGCGCCGCGCCTGATCCAGCGCCTCGCGATACCGGTTCTTCATCCACACCAACGCGCTCTCGCCGCCCGGCCCGCCGCCGGCGATCTGTGTGCCCATCGGAACGTAGGCGTCCAGATCGCCCAGTTTGCCGCCGAACATGCCGGGCAGCAGGCTGACGGCGAAAATGAGCAACGCCATGCCGCTCAGCAGGCGGCCAAGCCCCATTTGCGCATCCGCCTGGATGCCTTCCAGGCGCAGGCGTCCGAGCAGGTACAGGCCCGCCATGGCAAACAGCACGATCCACGTGGCCAGGAAACGTTCGCGCGTCAGCCAGCCCAGTTGCAGCACCTGGTCCAGGCTGCTCAGATACTTCAGGCTGGCCGCCAGGATGACGAAGCCCATGACCACTTTTACGCGCGCCATCCAACCACCGCTGCGCGGCATGCGCTTCAGGTACGAAGGGAACACCGCCAGCAGAAAGAAGGGCAGCGCCAAGCCCGTGGCGAATGTCACCATGCCAATCAACGGCCGCATCTTGCCGCCCGATACCGACGCCGCTAGCAATGTGCCCACGAAGGGCCCCACGCAGGCGAAGGATGCCAGCGAAAACGTCAGCCCCATAAACAGGCTGCCGATGAAGCCGCCCTGGTTCGACGATTGATTGAGGCGCGTCAGAATCACCGAGGGAATGGTGATTTCGAAGGCCCCCAGCAGGCTCAGCCCGAAGGCGATGAACAGGGCCGAGATGAAAGCGTTGACCCACGGGTTGGACCCCAGGGTGACGATGCCAAAGGGCCCCAGGATCGCCGTGATGGCCACGCCCAGGCCGGAGAAAAGCACGATGATTCCCAGGCAGAACACCAGCGCCTGCACGATGCTCTCGCGGCGCCCACCGGATGGCCGGTTCAGAAAATAGGACATCGTGATGGGGATCATCGGGAACACGCAGGGGGTGAAGATGGAGGCGAGGCCGAAGCCGAAGGCCACGGCGAGAAATCCCAGCAGCCCTTCGGCCGGCGCGGCTCCGGTGGCCGGCGTGGTCCCCGCCGGCCCCGCCGGCGCCCGAGGCTCCGCGTAACCGGCGGGAATCGCCACCGCTACCGACGCGGCCGCCGGGTCCACGGTCAGCGTCGCCGCCCCGCTCCACTTGGACGGCACGCACATTTTGGGATTGCACGTCTGGTAGCGGGCCGAGAAAGAGAGCTCCGCCGCGCCCGCCGGGGCGTCCTTCTTTACTTCCAGTTCCAGCAGGAAAGCGACATCGCCTTCAAACGTCTCCGTATCGGAATTGAAGTTGGCGTCGAAGGCGCGCTTCGGCGCGGGCTGCAGAGCGCGAAACGCCCCGATCGCCGGGCTGGGCGCCAATTGGATTTTGGTGGGAATCGCCGCCGGAGTGGACATGGAATACAGGTGCCAGCCCTCATCGATGTGCCCCGCCATGCGCACCAGCACCTTGCTGCCCGGAGGCGCGGCGGCGGGCTCCACGCTGAGCTTCCATGCGACGTGCTGATCCTGCGCCGCGAGGCCGTGGGCGAGTAGAAATAGTCCAAAGATTACCGGCTTCATGCGAAAGAGGCCCCGTAGCGATTCTACCAGCACGGCGTGTGGCGTTGCCTCTTCGAAGCCGCTTGCCATAACCGCAAACCCCCGGGCCTCCGGATGACATGTGTGAGGCCCGCGTGTGCGACAGCCTATTTGAACATGCGAATCTGGGCGGCCATGTGTTGCAGGACATTGTGCAGAAATGGGGCGCCATTCTGCAGCAGGTTGTCCTTCGTCATGTAGTCGTCCGGCAAGTCCGGCCAAACTCCGGTGTTCTCAATCAAGTCGGTATAAGGGTAATCGCCGTTGAGGTGTTTCCCCTTGCGGGTCTGTAGCGCCAGCGTCATGCCGGCGAAGCCCTCCGAATAGGAACCGGCATCCAAGGTTGTATTGTTGCCGCCCGCACCGTCGGTCCTCATTCCGTAAAGCACCGCGCGATTGGCGTCGCGGATCATTCCCGGAACAGAATCGGCGGTGGAAGTGGAGAATTCGTCGATCAGCATCATCATCTGCTTCTTATAGGCGAAGACGTTCCCGTCGACGTCCATCAACGGAGCGCGGGTCAGGCTGGAAGTGCAAAGCGGCAGCGAATCGGTGATCGTCTGGCCCTGCGCGTTCGCGGCCAGCATCGCCTTGTACACCAGTTCGTATTGGTCAATCACGGCCTGGGGCGCGCCCGCGGTCTTGGCATTGATCCATGAGTCATAGAAGGCGATGACCCGGCTCCAGAAGGGACGCAGCCGGAAGCCGGTCGCGCGGAAATAGTCTGGGATCAGCCGCGCGGCGATGCTCTCGCCATAACACAGGTTTCCACCGGGATTGCGCATCTCGTCCACGATCAACCCATCCGTGTTGGCGTTGAAGAAAGCGATCTCCTTCTCGAACTGCGCCAGCGCTGCCGTCGTGGAAATTGGCGAATAGCTGGGAATCCGGATGTAGCCGATGGTCAGCTCCTCGTACGAGAACGTGCCCGAATAGAAGTAGTCAACCGAGTTTCCGCCCAGCCGGCGGGTGAAATTGGCGTTGCCGAGAGCGTTGACAAAGAGTGGATTGCGGCTTCCGAACCCGTTGAGCCCCACTTCGCCGGGATTCAGCACACCCGACCACTGGGCGTTCAACAGTTCGGTCATATAGTCCGGCGCCGTTTGCGCATATTGCTCGCGCACTGTCATCCGCTGCGCCCGCGCCATTTTCGGCGAGAGCACCGGCCCCACCGCAACCGGCGTGCCGGTCACGATCCACGGAATCGTGTAGGTTTCGGTGGCTCCGTTCTGCCGCTGAATCGCCACCGTCGCCGATTTGCCCGTCACGTCCGGGGCGTGCGGCATGACGGATTGAGGCCGGCTGGTGATCCTCGCTGCCGCCAGGCGCTTGGCCGCCCGCGGATTCCCCCA
>JANYJN010000396.1 GCA_025358475.1 Candidatus Solibacter sp. | reverse complement strand
CTCGAGTTGCGGTGGGAGAAGCTCGTCGATGCCGTAGCGCATGAGCGTGTGGGTCTGGCCGCCGCAGATTTCCATGAGGACCCAGGGGCGGGTGACGGTAGCGGCGATCGCGGCAACCAGGGAGCGGGCGAGTTTGGGATCACGATACTCGTCGATGAACTTCATGCGAGGATTCTTCTATGGGGATGGTAACAGGAATATGGGGGCTGGGGCAGAGCGCCGGGGGCGCGCAATGCAGTACCGGATGGGTGCGCGGGCCTGCGATGGATTTCATTATTACCACTAGCCCACGGTCGCCAAGTTTCGTCCTGTGCGCCTTAGACTACCCCCTATTGTGGCTACTCCTTTTCACCTGGTGGTGTCTTCATTGTCGAGGCGCCAAACAGTCACTCAGGAGGGAATAAGTCAACGCGCGTGGTCGGTGTAAGTTATTTAGGTAGCCTTCTGGGTTGGTACCGCGAATTCGGTGACAACCACCAATAGGTGGTACCCACTTGGACGCCGGTCGCGGGGGTGTCGAATCACCGCCTTTATCGAAGATATCGAAGATCTACAAAGACCATTTATCCATTGAGAGTAGAAAAATTTCAGGACGATATACAAAAACTGTTGTAATCTGTGATTTGCCATGCTGTTTAGGGTGGTTTCAGACGGCTCTCCGGCCAGTTCACGCTCCACTCTAGGGACATTCCCGCACTTCGATTCGGCGAACACACTGAATGCCGCATGAATTTCACTTAAGGTCTCATTCAGAACGCGGGTCTTGTTGTATTCAACAAACACTCAGAAAAAGATTTTGGAGAGCAAAATTGATGTTTCGACGATTTGCTTATCTCTTGATAGTATGCCTTCTGAGCGCGACATCCGTGCTCGCCCAGAACTCCTTCAATGTGTCGGTGATCGGCACGACAGCGACACAGGCGGTTCTCTCCTATGCGGCTCCGGCGGATGGAGCCTGTCTTCTGGAGGTTAGCGAGTCGGCCTCCTATCAGCCGCCGGTGCATGATGTGGACTCACACCTTTTTGCGGGTGCGAACTCGGACGGCCGCCCATCCAGCATTATCAATGGCCGATTCCGCATTGTCGTCCTCGGCAAGCGAACCGTGGAGGCGGCGCTCGACAACAATAAATACTCGCGCGCGCTGCAGGCCAACACGCCGCACTACTACCGGGTTTCCTGCGGGCAATCGGTGGTTACGGGCATGTTCACCACGACCAATATTCCACTGGGAATGACCTTCTCCGATCTTCCCCAGGTGGACGACCAGAAACCGGGACAGTGGGTGCTGCCCACCATTCCGCAGGACCGCAACTTCACGATCGTGGATGCTCACACCGGTGCGCTGATCAAGCCGGTCTCCACCTTGGCGGACGCGGTGGTGAGTGCCGATACGGGCGCCTTCCTCAACTACGGCGGCTTCACCCGCATGTGCGGCACGAACCTGGTGGGGCCGGGCCCGGGCTTTATGTGCGCGTTCGCCAATGGCAACGGCGGATGGGGACTGCTCTACTACATTGTTCCGGCAACCGGCGAGGCCCGCTATCTGGGCGACGTGCAGAATCCTTACCCGGCGATCGATAGCGTGGATGGCAAGATCTACCAAACCTCGACCGACGCCAGCGGGAAGCCGGTGATCACACGTGGAACCTACTCGGGCGATTTCAGCAGCGTGACCTCCAAGGGATGGGCGCCCCTCATCTGGGAGACCTTCTTCTCGGGAACGGCCAGCGACCTGATGAAGGCCTCTAATCCGTCCTTCGACGCCACGCGCTTCGGCTGCAACCTCACCGTGCGCGGGCAGTACGGCCTACTTACCTGCGCATCTGGCATCCAGGATACCTATGGATGGTTGGGGGTGTTGGACATGGGGAACCGTCAGCCCATCGGCAACTGCGGCAGCGATCCGAAGAGCTGCCCGCACGTGATTGCCACGGCGAAGACCTATGATTCGCCGGTCTCGCGATGGTGCGGCTTGCACAACGCGCAGATTATCGACGGCGCACCGTTGGTGGAAGTGACGTTTCACAGCATGGACGGAGCGGCAGAAGGCGGTCCCTATGTGAGTCTGACCACCTCGGCAATTTCCGCAACGGATACAGTGGTGAACATTTCGGGTGAACCCGAGAGCGATTCGACGGGGGCCAGTCTGCTCGACGTAAACAGGGGTGACGCCTTTCAATTCCTGGATACGGGAGAGGGCGTCACGATCCTGGCCAAGAACAGTCCGACCTCCTGGCAGATTCAGCGCGCAGCGCCTGTGGCCCATCCGGCTGGCGCAAAATTGAAGGCGGCGTGCAATGCATGGGCCCAAGTCTACTGGAAATTCCTGGCCGACCCGAATGGGACAGACACCACGGGCACCAACTACGTTAAAGATACCTACTGGCCCACCGGGGGCCACGACGACTGGGGACCTAACGCCCGCATCAACGAAGAGTATGCGGCGGTAATTGGTCCGATAGTGGATAAGATCAATAGCCCGGATATCCTGCGCATCGAGTCCTCACCCGTATTCGCGGGAGAGCGTGGTAAGGCGTACGGGAACAGCTACGCGAAACATCCAAGCTATCATCAGTCTAAGGCTAGTGCGCAGGACCAGACATGGTTCCTGGACATGGTGGGATTCTCCGGGGGGGAGCTATTCAGCCCGAATCCCGGGGCGAAATCGGTCTCCGGGCAGCTCTATAAGTACCTTTTCGATACCGTGCCGTGGGGCGTGACAAACGTAGGCAATCGCAAAGCTCTACCCACACTGGCGATATCCGGGACGCAGAGCCTGGTGGACGTGAGCGGCCCGGGAGTCCTGTTAGGGGACGGGGCGGCCGATTCCTACAAGTATTGCGTGGCCCTAAGGGCAGGCGAATGCGCGGCTGACTCGATTCCCGGAGATGCTTACGCTAACGTGCCCAACCTACAGAATCCGCGATGCACCTACGGCTCGGCTGGTGACATCTGCATTGCCGCTTTCCCCACGTACGGATCGGCGGTGGTTCAACTGGGAATGGTTGCCAACAGCGCCGCGTACAGCCGGGTCTTAACGCAAGCGCTCACGTCCCCGCGGAACATGTTCACATACCCGACCGCCAAGTCCTTGCCCGACGGCTCGTGGGCGATGTTTGGCGTTGCCAAAGGATCCTACAGCGACGTAATGATCGTGAAACTGCCGCCGTACGCGGTTCTGGATGGGCTTGACCGGTCCACGTTCCTGCCGCTAGTGGTGAAGCTGACGCCACCCGCCGATGCGCGAATCGTGCGGGCGGTGGTGGAATTCGGCTACGCCGAGCAGGGGGCGCCCGATCAACACTTCTGCAGCAGCCGGCGAGAGAGTTGCATCGCGGCCTCGGGGGTGCTGAATACCGCGGATGTCAACAACCCGTTTTCCTACTCGGTGAGCGACACATATACCGGACTGGCCTGCGCGGGCGGTTGCCAGATCACGATACCGGCATTGCCGATGCATGTGGTCTATTACCAGGCGAGATATCTGGACGCTTCCAACCAGTTAGTCACATTAGGCGAGCGCGGGGTAGCGGCCGAGCTTGCAGCGGTAAACGAGCGTGACGCTTCCGGGCTACCAGTGTCTCCGGCGCCTACTGCAGTTCCTGTGCCCACCAATCTAACCACGAATTCGGTCACGTCCACCCAGGTGGTACTTGCCTGGACCACCGGCGGGGGGACGACCGTGGGCTTCAACGTGTTTCGCAATGGCGTGCAACTGGCCGTGACGTCGACGCCCGGATATGTGGATACGACGGTGGTTGCGTCCACCACGTATTCCTATAGCCTGGCGGCGTATGATGTAACCGGCACGCTGTCGCCGCGAACCGCTATATTGCCGGTCAGCGTTCCGGTTGCATCCGGGATCACGATTACACCCACTTCCGTCACCTTGAATCGCGGCGAGTCGGTGAGTTTCACGGCGACGGTCACTGGGCTGTCCAATACCGCGGTTACGTGGTCGCTGGATTACGCGGTGGGCTTCCTCTCGGCCACGGGCGTGTACACGGCGCCGGCCACCCTCGGGTCGACCCAAACGGTGATTGTGACTGCGAGCAGCGTCGCCAATCCGGCACTTTCGAGCAGCGCGAAGGTGACGATTACTGTGCCTGTTGGCGGCGTGCTGAACACGTTCACTCTGAGCCCCACTTCGGTATTGGGCGGATCGCCGGCCTCCGGCACGTTCACTCTCACGGCGCCCGCGGGCGGAAGCGGAGGTTCCGCCACGATCACGAGTTCCAATCCCGCCGTGACGGTAACGCCCGCCGTGGTCACCCTCGCTTCGAGCGCCACCACGGGAGTCTTCCAGGTCACGACGAAAAGCGTGGTGAGTCCGATCACGGCGACCATTTCGGTAGCCTACGCAGGCGTCACCAAGGCCCTGACAATGACAGTGTTGGCCCCAGCGCCGGTCCTGGCCGTGCTGATCGACAGTCAACTGGCGGCAACCGGCGGGAATTCGGTTACGGAATACTTCACGTTGACGCTGCCGGCGACGGCGGCCCTGAGCGTGGCACTGATCAGTTCCAATCCTTCAGTGGCTTGGGTGGCGGCGCCCGTCGCCGTGCCGAGCGGTGCATCGAACGGAGCTTTCGTCATCCAGACGAGTCCGGTGGCGGCACCGACATCGGTGACCATCACGGCAAGCTGCGGCGGAGTGAGCAAGAGCCTCACGCTCACTGTTAATCCGCCAGCGCTTTTGTCGATCTCGGCCTATTCCGGGAGCGCGACGGGCGGGCAGACTGTCTCTGTCGCGTTTGCGCTCTCCGGTGCGGCTGCCGCCGGTGCGACGCTAGCGCTGGCCAGTTCCAATCCCGCAGTGGCCTCCGCGCCGGCAAGTCTCGCGGTGCCGGCGGGCACGTTGACGGGCACGGTCGTGATCCAGACCAGGCCTGTCGCGGAACAGACCGTAGCCACCATCACGGTAAGTAGCGGGGGGAGCAGCAAGGTCTTCACGGTGACCGTGACGCCCGCCGCATTCGCCTACTTCTATGATAAATATGCAACCAGAACGGGCGGGCAGACGGCCACCGCGGCGTTTGCGTTGACAGGCGTGACGGTCAACGACGCGAAAATAGTGCTGACGAGTTCCAATCCGGCGGTGGCCTCAGTGCCGATCAGTCTTACGGTACGGGCGGGCCAGTCGAGGGGTTGGGTCGTAGCTCACACCAGCCCGGTCGCGGCGCAAACCGTGGTGACGATTACGGCCAGTTACGGGGGTGTGAGTAAGGTCTTCACGCTCACGCTCAAACCACCGGTCCCAAAGACCTCGGCTTCGGATTGAGGTGTGTTTACCAGGTCAACAGGGGCCGGAGTTACTCCCGGCTCCTGTTGATGTTTTCGGTGAAACTCAAAATGCGATCCGCACGGAGAGTTGAACCGAGCGTGGGCCGCCGGTCTGATAAATCGCGGACCAGCAAGCAGCTTGGGTACCTACGGGAGCAGAAGCTGAAGCGGGCGGCGAAGCTGAGGGCTGTATGAGCCACACTTTAGCCACACAAGCGGAAACAGCCATTCCCGCTAAGTCTTTGGTGCGGATGATAGGACTTGAACCTACACTCCCTCGCGGGAACTGGAACCTAAATCCAGCGCGTCTGCCAATTTCGCCACATCCGCACGGTATAAAGGGATTATAACCTGGACGCCTCTACCGCAGCCACTTCAGGAACACGGCAGACTGTGCAATTGGTCGACATGATGGGGCGCCCAGGTTACCCGCGTAACCGGCCAGCAGGAACTGCCCGGCGCGCGCTTCACTGAGCTGTTGCGGACCCATCGGGCCCCACTTCAGTACCGCCCGGCGCGCGAGACGCAACTGCTTCAGCAGATAGTCGGTCGTTTCCGTGGTGCTGACGAACGTGCCCGGGAAAACTTTCGAGTGCGTCACCATGGAGCTCTTGCGGCCGGCCATGGCGTCGCGCGCCAGTAGCGGCCAGATCTGCAGGTTTTCGCCGCCGATCTTCGACTCCAGCCGACCCGGCGTGCCATCCACGTAGTCGCTGTGGATGCCGTCGATCATCAGCGCCCCATCCATCCGCGCATACGAATCGGGCGCTTTCAGGATCTGCCGGATGGCGCCGCACCCGGCGCTCCATTCGCCCAGCATGTCGCGGCCGAAATGGATACCCGCCTGGCTTTCCGCTTCCTTCAGCAGGGCGGGAAAACGCGACGCATCGTCGAACAGCCGCGCGTAGGCGGTGGAACCGGAACCGGCTTGCACCGTGGCCACCGCCACGATGTTCCGGCTGGCGGCAACTTCGGGCAGCCACGTGCCGCCATGAAAGAAGAAGAGGATGGCAGCGCCGTTGACGGTCCTCATTCCGGCGGGAAGAAACAGCGTGCCCAGCGCAAGCTTCTACCGGCGGCCGGGTGGCGATTGCTCCTTTATGGGCGGTTAGTCCGGGTGGCTCCACCATCGGTGACGGGTTTTGCGACTGCTGGGCTCGCGCCGTGCCGAACACCACCGCGCCGATAAGCAGCAGCCGTATGGAACCGCAATCAGCGCTTGCCGGCTGCCGCGTTGTCTTTCGCCAGGTGGCTATGATGCCGGCCGTAACTGAAGTACACGATGAGGCCGATTATCAGCCAAACGATCAGGCGCAACCAGTTGATCCACCCCAGCTTATACATCATGTAAGAGTTGAAGACGATGCCCAGAATGGGAACCAACGGCACCCACGGGGTGCGAAACGGCCTGGGCTGTCCCGGGTTTGTTTTCCGCAGGACCATGATGGCCGTACATACGATGACGAAGGCCAGCAGAGTCCCGATATTCACCATTTTCCCGATATCGTCGATCGGCGTGACGCTGCCCACGATGGCAGCCACAAGCCCGACCAGGATGGTATTCTTCCAGGGCGTCCTGAACTTGGGGTGCACGGCCGCGAAGAACCCTTGCGGCAGCAGGCCGTCTTTGGCCATGGCGTAGAGCACCCGCGTCTGACCCAACATCATGACCAGCATCACGCTGGTGAGACCGGCCAGCGCGCCTACCGTAATTACGTGCGATGCAGTGGTCAACCCGCGGTCCAGAAACGCCCGCGCGATGGGCGCTTCGATGTTGATGTCGCGCCAGGGCACCATTCCGGTGAGCACCGACGCCACCAAAATATAAAGCGCCGTGCACAACACCAGGGATGTAATGATGCCGATGGGCAAATCCCGTTGCGGGTTCTTGGCCTCCTGCGCGGTGGTCGATACAGCGTCGAATCCGATATAGGCAAAGAAGATGTAGGCCGCCCCTGCTCCTATGCCCGAAAAGCCGTAGGGCGCGAAGGAAGTCCAGTCATGTCCCCAGTTCTCCGTGTTTACATATTTGAATCCCATCCAGATGACGAACAACACGACGGATAGCTTGACGACGACGATGGTGGCGTTGAAACGGGCGCTCTCCTTGATTCCGACCACCAGAATCGCGGTGATCACCAGGGCGATCACGAACGCCGGCAGATTGAACCCGAATTCCACCCCCAAAAAAGTTGGCGCGTTTAATAATTCCTTTGCCCGCTGCGCCAACACCGGCGAATGCGCGCCCATTACGTCGCTCACCTTAGTGAGAAACGCCTGCGTGCCCGGCACCAGACTCGGGTCCGCGGCCTGCGCCATTTGCCGTGCCACGATATTCTCGGCGGTTTTCAATGCGGTCCAATGGTCGTACGCCAACCACAGCGGCATTTTAATCTTGAATATGTTCAGCAGCTCGATAAAGTGGTTTGACCAGCCGGAGGAGACGGTGCTCGCACCCATGGCGTACTCCAGTGTCAGGTCCCAACCGATGATCCAGGCGAGGAGTTCGCCCAAAGTGGCATAAGCATATGTGTACGCACTTCCCGCGAGCGGAATCATGGCGGCGAATTCGGCATAGCAAAGGCCGGCGAAAGCACACCCCAAACCAGACAAGACAAACGACAGCATCAACCCTGGTCCCGCATAGTGCGCGCCTAATCCCGACAGCACGAAAATACCGGCGCCGATGATGGCTCCCACCCCGAGCGCCGTCAACTGAAACGGTCCGAGCGTCCGCTTCAGGCTGTTCGCGCCGGATTCCTCCGCCTCTTTCACCAGCCGGTCCAGCGATTTCGTCGCAAACAGATTACTGCTCATATAATTGCCTTCTTTCGCCAAATAAAGTAAACGGGGAGGCCCAAAAGCACGATGATGAGCCCCGGCCACGTGTAGTTCGGTTTGTACAGCAACAGCAAAAGTTCGATCAGGCCCGCCGCCAGTATGTAAATCGCGGGCAGCACGGGGTACCCGATGGCCTTGTATGGACGCTCCATATCCGGGCGCGTGCGCCGTAGCACGAACAGGCCGGCGATCGTTAGAATGTAGAACAGCAGAACAGCAAAGATAACATAGTCCAGCAGATCGTTGTATCGCCCGCTCAACGTGAGCAGGCAAGCCCAGATGCACTGCACCGTCAGGGAGAACACCGGCGCGTGGGTCTTGGGGTCGAGCGTTTCGGCCTGGCGGAAGAAGAGTTTATCCTTTGCCATGGCATAGTAAACCCGCGCGCCTGAGAGTGTAAGGCCGTTGATGCAGCCGAAGGTGGAGACCATGATGGCCGCCGCCATGATCCGCACCGCCACTGGACCGAACATGCTGCTGGCCGCCGCGGCAGCCACGCGATCTTTGTCGGCGTGCTGGATGGCATCGAAGGTCAGCACATTCAGGTAGGTCATGTTGCAGGCGATGTAGAGCGCGCTGACGATCGCCACTCCGAGGGCCAGCGACAAGGGCAGGTTGCGCTTCGGGTTGCGCACCTCGCCCGCCGTGAACGTAACGTTGTTCCAGGCGTCGGAACTGAACAGCGCACCCACCATGGCGACCCCCACCAGCCGCACGGAATCGAAATTCCATCCTGCGTGGCGCCAGAAACCAGTAAAGTTGGCGGCCACCGGGGCGGGGTTGCGGCCCACCAGAAATCCCGCGCCCACCAATCCAATGAGCGCGCCGATCTTGGCAAACGTGAACACGTTCTGCACCGTGGCGCCGGTGCGTATACCGTGCGTGTTGCTCCAGGTCAGGAACACGATCACCGCGATCGCCAGACCTTGCTGCGTGGTGACGCCGATGCCGCCGCCTCCCACCAGGTAATTCTGGTCGCTGACGTAGGGGAAGAAAATGCCCGTGTATTTGGCGAAGGCCACCGCCACCGCGGCGATGGTGCCGGTCTGGATCACAGCGAACATCGTCCAGCCGAAGAGGAATCCCGCCAGCGGGCCGAAAGCTTCCCTCAGATATACGTACTGCCCGCCCGCGTGCGGCATGGCGGCGGCCAGTTCGCCGTAGCTCAGCGCCGCGATCATGGTGAGCGCCGCGGTGACGAACCAGGTCATCATCATCAGCCCCGGCGATTGCACCTGGCGCGAAATATCGGCGGCCACGATGAACACGCCGCTGCCGATCATGGAACCCATCACCAGCGTGGTCGAATCGACCAGGCCGAGTCCCTTGATCAGGCCGTTTTCACGAGTTGTCGCCATTGTTCCATCCGTTCTCGCAGCGAGTGAGCCGTGGCGGGAGAGGGCAGCAGGCCGGCGATCACGGCCACGGAATCGGCGCCGGCCCGTAAGACCTCAAGTGCGTTTTCCAGCGTGATGCCGCCGATGGCAACCAGCGGCTTTTCGACCAGCGGCCGGCACCGGCGGATCTCTTCGATGCCGGTGATGGTGTCCGGATTCAGCTTGGAGGCGGTTGCAAAAACCGGGCCCAGCGCCACGTAATCCACCGGCTCGCCCGCGGCGGCGCAGAGTTGCGCCACGTTGTGGCTGGAGAATCCGACGATCCCATCGGGGCCCATCAATCGGCGCGCATCGCGCGGCGGCAGGTCGGTCTGGCCCACGTGCAGCCCGGCTTCCAACAGCAGTGCGAAATCGGCGCGGTCGTTGACAATCAGGGTCGCCCCCGCTTCGCGGCACAGGCGCGCCACGGTGCGCGCGGATGCGAAGAAATCGCGGCTCCAGTGCCGCTTGTGGCGGATCTGGAGAATGCCGGCGCCGCCATCCAGAAACGCCGCAGCGGCGGTTTCCAGAGCGATAGCGCGGCCATCGAGCGATTCCGTATCGAGAATCGGGTAGACCCGGGGAAGCCTCATGAGTAGCCGATTGGATTATGATAACCCGGCCGGGTGGGGCCGTGTGGCGATCTGGTGAGGTTTATATCGCCCGGGCCAACACTTCGCCGGGACCCGGCATGCCGCGGCGCGCGAAGAGAATCTTGCCGTCGCGGCCGATCAGGTAGACGGTGCGTTTTACGATCAGCCCCTTCGCATGGTAAGCTTCCGCAACCATTTGCCCCTGGTCCACCAGCAGCGGGAACGGAAACTGGAATTTCCTCCGGAAATCGGCGTGCTTCCGGGCGTTCTGCGGATTGATGCCAAAGACCTCCACGTCGCCCGCGATCGCTTGCGTCCACCCGTCGCGGAACTGGCAGAGCTGTTGGGTGCAGCCCGGTGTGTCGTCGCCCGGGTAGAAGACCAGCACCACGTAGCGGCCGCGCAGCGCGGAGAGCGTCACCGTGCGGCCGCCATCGTCGAGGAGCGAGAAATCGGGCGCATCGCCGCCCACCGCAAGAGGATCGGAAAACAGCCAGGAGAGCATCATTGCACCGCGATGTTGACCGTGTTGCTGAAAGCGTTACCGATGGTGATCTCTAGCGGCAGCGTGCCCGAAGCCAGTCCGGCGGGAATCTGCACGTCCACCTGATAGAGCCCCATGAAGCCCGGCGCCAGACCGCTGTAGGCGGCGGAAACCGGCGTGGCGCCGATGTAGACGGTCGGCTGGAGAGTGGTCCGCGAGAAGCCGCCGGAGATTCGTGTGGG
>JANYJN010000390.1 GCA_025358475.1 Candidatus Solibacter sp. | reverse complement strand
GATGGATATCGCGATCGCGGCGGCTGGTTTGGTGGTGCTGGCGCCGTGGATGACGGCGATCGCGATTCTGGTCCGGCTGACCTCTCCGGGACCCGCGATTTTCCGGCAGGTGCGCTGCGGGTTGAACGGACGGCTGTTCCTGTTCTACAAGTTCCGCTCCATGGTGGAAAACGCCGAGGAGTTGAAGAAGGACCTGGAACACCTGAATGTGCGGGAGACGGTGTTCAAGATTCCCGACGATCCGAGGTTGACCGGGATCGGGCGCGTCCTGCGGAAGTTTTCCATCGACGAGTGGCCGCAATTATGGAACGTGCTGCGCGGGGATATGTCGCTGGTGGGACCGCGTCCGGCCGTGCCGGGCGAGGTGGAGCAGTATAAGCGGTGGCAGCGGCGGCGGCTGCGTATGCGTCCGGGGCTTACTTGTTTGTGGGCCATCTCGGGGCGGGACAACGTGGATTTCGAGACCTGGATGAAGTTGGACATGCAGTACATCGACACTTGGTCCCTCGCGCTAGACTGGAAGATTCTGTTACAGACCATCCCCCGGGTGCTGACTGGCCGCGGGGCGAATTGAGGCCCTCAGCCGGGGCTTCACCCTGGGCTGAGGCGAAGGGAGACGAATGCACATCATTCCGACGCAAGAAGAAGTGGTGGCGGTCCTGCGGGAGACCGGCGCGCTACGCGACGGCCACTTCGAGTATCCGAGCGGGCTGCACTCTAACGAGTACCTGCAGGTGCCGCTGGCCATGCGCTACTACCAGCATCAGCGCATGCTGAGTGTGGGGTTGAGCCGGCTGCTGCGGGCCAACCCGGAGATCCGCGCGATTGTGCCCGAGCTTTCCATTGTGGTTCCGATGACGGGCGGGCTGCCGGTGGCGTACGGCGTCACAGAAGCGCTGCGCGCCAAGCAGGTGTACTGGGCGGAGCGGGAGCACGACACGGAAGCGCTGCACTTCCGGCAATACCTGGAGCAGTCTCCGGGGGAGCAGGTGGTGATTGTGGACGACATCCTGCGCACCGGAAAGAAGCTGGGTGAGTTGAAGCGGCTGCTGGAATCGCGCGGGGCGACGGTAGTCGGGCTGGCGGTGATTATTTACCAGCCAACGCCGGGTACGCACGACTTCGGCAATCTGCCTATGTACTATCTAGCGAAGCTGGACGCGAGATACTACGCGGACGCGGAGCACTGCGAATTGTGCAAGCGGGGCGTGCCGCTGCAGAAGGTCTGGATTTAGCAGGTTGCGAAGAGGCGGGATGTTCCAAGATGGAACAAAGCCGACCGGGAAAGGCCCTTTGTTTTCCCGTAAGTACTTGTGTTCTCCCGGTTTATGTCAGGGATAGCGAAACTTGCTGAATCTATGTGCAGAATGTTAAGGAACGCCTAGTATTTGAGAGCTTACGGGGTGCTTTGCGGGTAGATTTCCACAGGATTATCCACCGAACAGTGGAAAAGCCGGAATTCCGCCAACGGAGTTTAGGGTACGATTGAGGTGAAGATGCGGAGAGCCTGTTGGTTGCTGGTGATCGGTTGTGCCGCCTTGCGTGCCCAAACCGGGGATGCGGAGAAGCTGGCGCCGTACTACCCCACCCCGGCAGCCATCGTCGACAAGATGCTTAGCCTCGGCGGGCTGAAGGCCGGGGAGAAGATGTACGACCTGGGGAGCGGCGATGGGCGGATTGTCATCGTGGCCGCCCAGAAGTTCCATGCCGAGGCCGTAGGGGTGGAATTGGACAAGGATCTGTGCAAGCAGAGCACGGCGAAGATCCTGAAACTGGGCTTGGACAAGAACGCCCATATCGTCAACGGCGATCTTCTGAAACAAGACTACAGTTCCGCCGATCTGGTGACGGTGTACCTGTTGCCGGACGCGGTGAACAACAAGGTTCAGCCGCTTCTGGACAGACAATTAAAGAAGGGCGCGCGCATCGTGGCCAAGGACTTCGAATTCCGGAACTGGACGCCGGAAAAGGTGGAGAACATCGCCGACGACGGCGAAGGCCGGAGCCACACCTTGTATTTGTACCGGAAGTAAATCGTGTTCATTTCGCCACAATCGACGTGGCCGCGCCATGTAGCCTGGGTTCGGGTCCTGCTAGCGGCCCTTGCCCCGGCGGTCACTTATTTTTTCCTGCCGGGCGGAGTCGCGCCCATGTTCTACGGCGTGATGGCGCTTTACCTGGTGTGCGCCGTGACAGTCGCGCTGCGCGGCAGGATCCACGCGGGCATATTGGGGTTGCTGGCGCTATTCGGCGACACGTTTTTCTTCCTGATCGTGGCCAATTCCGGCGCCGACCGCATGTTGTGGTTGGCCGGCGCATTCTACTTGTTCCTGCTGGGCGAAGCCCTGGCCTTTTACGGCACGGTGGAAGTAGTGGTGGTTGTAACCGTCTGCATCTTGTTTTGCGCCGTGTTGCCTTATGGCGCGCTGGTGCTGGAGCGGACGGTGGTAGTGGCCGGGGTGTTGGCCTGCGCGGCGGCGGTGAACAAGCGGCGGCAAGGACTGGAAATCGAGCGGCTGCGCGAGAAGTTGCTGGAGGCCCAGAAGGTGGCGGAAAAGGCGCGCGAAGTGGAGCGGGCGCGGATCGCCAGCGATTTCCACGATGGGCCCTTGCAGAGCTTCATCAGCTTGCAGATGCGCCTCGAGATCTTGCGCAAGCTGATGGATCGGGATTTGAACGCGGGGATGACCGACTTGAAGCAATTGCAGGCGTTGGCGCAAACCCAGGTGCGGGACCTGCGCACGTTCCTGCACAGCATGCGGCCGGTGGACGTGGACGGGGCCGACCTGGTAGCCACGGCGCGGCGCGCGGCGGAGAGTTTCCAGAAGGAGAGCGGGATTCCGGTGACGTTCCTGGGGACGCAGTCGCCGGTGGGTCTGCCAGTGGAGATGACGCAGGAAGTGCTGCAAATGGTGCGCGAGGCGCTGCACAACGTGCAGAAGCACGCTGGGGCGACGCGCGTGGCGTTGGTCATGGAGAAGACGGATCGGGGCCTGGAGATTTCGGTGGACGATAATGGGCACGGGTTCGGATTCGCGGGGTCGTACTCGCTGGAGGAATTGGAACTGCTGCGCCTGGGTCCGGCGAGCTTGAAACGAAGGGCGCGGTCTTTGAATGCGGACCTGGTGCTGGAATCGCGTCCGGGACGCGGGTCGGGAATCAAATTCAGGATTCCGCTCTCATGAGGCGAAGAAATTATGGCCGCTGATGAACGCCGATGAACGCCGATAAAACAAAACCGCTTATCTGTGTTTATCTGTGTTCATCTGTGGCCCTATTGTCTTTGTCCACGGGCTGCGGCAAGTACGATAACTTCTCCCTGCCCGAAGTGCGCGGGGGAGATACATCACTCGTGTATCGGTTTGTGGCGCAGCCGGAGCCGGTGCTCACTCGCGGGGAGTTTCAAGACGCGTTGAACCCTTCAGTGGTCTTTTCCGCGCGAGGCATCGCTCCTGCTCCTGTAAACCTCTACTCCGTTTTTGACGGCCACACCTGGCACACGGCCGAGACCGTCGACAACCAGAAGATCGGCATCATCCTGTCCCCGGACTCGAAGACCTGGGAGGGCGATTACATCGCGGCAAACGGCAGTGCCGTGTTTGTGCAGAACGGTCTGCTGATCTGGTATTGGTACGTGGCGGGACCCAAGGGCAAACCTCGCATCGGCCTGGCGAAACAGGCCGGCGAGAATGTCTGGCGCAAGGAACCCACCCCCGTCCTCGACGTGGGGCCGGTGGGGGCGTGGGACGAGCGCGCGGTGGCTGACCCGTATGTGATCCGCATCGAGCCTTACTTCTACATGTACTATCTGGGGCAGGATCGCGCGGTGAGGCAGCGCATTGGCGTGGCGCGGAGTGGCGACGGCGTTCACTGGGAGAAGCTGCGGGCGAATCC
>JANYJN010000387.1 GCA_025358475.1 Candidatus Solibacter sp. | reverse complement strand
GATCCAGTTGTACGCCATGAGTACGGGCCAGCAGACCAAGGGGATGCCCGCGCAGGTCCACTCGCTCGATCTGGTGCAGTCGGGCGGCTCCCTGTTCCAATCGCCCGGATACTCCAACGGCACGGCGCTCCCCGGCATGGGCGGGCTTCCGTCGATGGATAGCATCGGCGGCGGTGTGGCCTCCGGCGCGGGACCGGTAGTGATCCAACTCGACGGTCCCGCGACCACCAGCCTGCTCCAGGGGCAAGCGGTACAGGCCATCGCGAACAACCCCCGCGTGGTCGCGAGTGCGTCGTTGAGCGCGGCGCGGTCCAACGCTGGTCGGCGGGAGTTGACCAGCCTCCAATTGAGTCCCGGCCTGGTGACAGCCTGATTGCCAGAGAACCGGTGCTAACCGGTCTCCCGTCATGGCCGCTCTGGTCTGTTGTCGGCTTCGGGTACGCTATGCCGCGCTGCTGGTCAGTACCGCTTGAATTCGATTGTCGTTCAGGAGTATCACCGACGCATCCATAAGCTGTTGACTCGTGATCTCCGCGTTACCGAACTGCTGCGCCTTATCGAGCGGAACGTAAACCTCAAGGTGATCACGAGTGGGAGTTGCGGCCTGATCCAAGAAACTCTTGTGCAGAATGACAGTGGTCAGTTTAATGCCTTCGATGCCCGCCTGTTCAGCAACGGAGCTAAAGGTCTTGATCAGACTCAAGTACGTTTCATTAATCACGCGAGCAACTCTTGCCGACTGATCGAGCCTGAGAGAGTTGTATACGTCACCAGTGTCACCGAGATCAACCGAGAGGTACGACTTTCCCTTATACGTTCCAGCCGTTATCGCCTCTTTCTTGAAGTGGACGAAGTCCAGCAAAGCGAGTTTTAGTTTGAAGGGTAGACCCCCCAAAGGGCCAACGAAGATCTGCGGGTCCAAAATGTCGAATACTTCTTTTCGGAAATACTCACCTTGTTTGAACTGTTCAATATCCTGGACGGCTATGACTTCCCGCAGGCGCGCCCCAACATCTTTCGAAGGATCAAATCGGAGCTTCACCCAAATGGCAGGGTTCCTGATCTCGATCTGAGTCAGTTTGGCCCCACTAGGGCTTTTCCACTCATTGATCTTCTCCACTACGAAGTTGGCCATCACTGGAAATGATTGGCTGCGCCACCCGGAATTCGCCAGTACGCGCTCAACTTCGACACCGTATATCAGCGAACCAACGCTTGACGTGCCTTCACGGTATCCCACAAGCGCAGGCACAGGAATCTTGAGGACGAGAGTTGCTCCCTTTGAAATTCCTTGGGGCCACTGTGTACCAGCACCGGCAACAGAGGCGAACGTGATCAACATACTGGCGGTCAACGCGAATCGGCGTGTTTTCATCAAGCCTCACTGAACTATATCCTTGCTGTAACACGCAGCACATCTGCCCGCAACCAAAACACAATCCAATACCCCGGCGGCTACCAGTGCCGCACGCTCTCCACACTATGCCCGGAAATATCGCGAACGCCGCACCCGCCACGGTGCTGCCCAACAGCCTGTGCCGCGCGTTCGTCCACACGCGCGAGTACCCCGTCATCGACAACGAGTATAGGAACGGCGAGTCGCAGCGGTCGGCTCAGGCTGCGACGAGCCGCAAGAAGTGGAGCATCACGAAACGGCTGACGCCGACGCAGTTGGCCGCGCTCCGGACATTCTATGATGCGCGGAACGGGACGCACGAACCGTTCTACTTTTACGATCCGTACGAGACGAACCCGAAGTTCTCGTACGACCCGACCGGCGTGGCGGTGACCGGCAGGTACGTGGTCCGGTTCAACACGGACTGGAGCCAGTCGGTCACGCCTGGCAGGTCGGACGTACAGATCGAACTGATCGAACTGGCTTAAGGGAGAAACATCATGACGACAGGAAAGATCAGCGCCGTTTGCGGCGTGCCGGGGAGCGCCTTCCCCGCCATCAAGCCGGGGACGACGCAGAACGTCGCGGTCGGTGTAGCCTCGGCGCAGAGCGCGGCGGTCGGCGGCTTGGTCGTCCGGGTGGTGTCGACCACGGATTGCCATATCCTGTTCGGCGCGAACCCGACCGCACTGGCGACCTCGATGTTCCTGCCAGCCAAGTTGCCTGAGTACTTCGTCTGCGCGCCGACCGATAAAGTCGCAGTCATACAGGACACGGCGGGCGGCAACCTGAGCATCACGGCCGCGATCTAAGCCGCGATTCCCGCCCCGTAGCCCGACGTCGCGCCGGAGGCTTCGGTGGTAGTTGGCGACCACATGGACGCCTCCGGCGCGCCTGACGCGCCCTGTACGCGCGGGCCTGCCAACCATATCGACTCCCAACCAACACGTTCCTTGACCAATGCCTGACCAAATCGGCAACATCACCGTTCCGAATATCGCAGCATCCGGCACGTTCCCGATCATCCCCGAGTACCCGTATGGGCGCGCCAACCATCCCGACGTCGCCATCCACCAGTTCGGGACCGGCAACGCGAAGATCGAGCAACGGTTCCTGCTGGGCACCGGCGCGCGCCGGTTCAACGTGCGGCGCACGTGGATGAACGACACCCAACGCCTCTCGCTCCGGAACTTCTGGGAGTCGAAGTACGGGCCGCTCGGCGCGTTCATTTACAACGCGCCCAACGACGACGGCAACGGGACGACCGCGACGACTTGCCGGTTCGCCAACGAGCCTCTCTCCTGGCAGATGGTCGCGGACTGGGTGTGCTCGGTCGGCGTCACGCTGGTCGAGATCCCTTCGGGGAATCCGACGTACACGCTCAACTCCACGGTGACGCGGTTCCCTTCTGGCGGCTTGCAGACCGCCCTGCTTTCGCAGGTCCAGCAGGTCATCCCGCTGATCAAGATCCAGCCTCTCCAGGCCGGTTATCCCACGATCTACCTGTCCGACCGCCGTTGCACGGTGGGCGGGCAACTTTACCAAGCACGCCTGATCGACTTCGACGGCATCTCGCAGGGCATGGGCAACGAGTCCGACGATGCCGCATTCACGTTCGGGAACGCCGACCGTGTGATGCGCGACCTGGCGAACGACGTGGACCTTTACCGCGCGGCGATCTCGTTCTCGCTGTTCCACGTGGGGCAG
>JANYJN010000372.1 GCA_025358475.1 Candidatus Solibacter sp. | reverse complement strand
TACATCTCTCTCGCCGCCGCGTATTACACCGAGGTCAAGATCGTCGGCGTCATCGGCGAGGATTTCGCCCAGCAGGACATCGATTTTCTGGCGTCGCGCAAAATCGATCTCGCGGGCCTGGATCGCGTGCCCGGTAAGACGTTTTTCTGGGCCGGCAAGTACTCGCCCGATATGAACGATCGCGAAACGCTACAGACCGATCTCAACGTCTTCGCCGATTTCAACCCGAAGCTGCCGGAGAGTTACCGCGCCGAACCCTATCTCTTCCTGGGCAATATCCAGCCCGATTTGCAGCGTAGCGTGCGCCGCCAGATGAGCCACGTCCAACTCACCGGCGGCGACACCATGAATTACTGGATCAACGATTTCCGCCCGGCCCTGCTGGAGACCCTGAAGCAATGGGATTTCCTGCTGATTAACGATAGCGAAGCCCGCCTGCTTTCGGGCGAACACAACCTGCGGCGCGCGGCCGCCAGGATTATGGAAATGGGTCCGCATACCCTGGTCATCAAGCGCGGCGAGTACGGCGCCATCCTGTTCCGCCGGGGCGAGCACTTTATGGTGCCGGGCTATCTGCTGGAAGACGTCTTCGACCCCACCGGCGCGGGCGATTGCTTCGCCGGCGGGTTCATCGGCTATCTGGCCGGCCGCAACGCCGCGCCCTCTAACGGCGATCTCGATTTCGCCGAATTGCGCCGCGCCGTCATCCACGGATCCGTCATGGGTAGTTTCTGCTGCGAGAAATTCGGCGTGGACCGTTTTCGCACGCTCACCCATGAAGAAATCGAGGCCCGTTATCAAGAGTTCAAAAACTACACCTCGTTTTAGCGCCCTTATGGTGCTCGGGGCGCTGGCCCTGCTGAGCGCCGCCGCCATCGCCGTCTTCTATGCCAACGGCTGGCTGCTCTATTACGGCGACGCCGAGGCGCATCTCAACATCGCCCGCCGCATGGTGGATTCGCGCACCCCGGGCTACGATCAGGTGGGCACGGTCTGGCTGCCCCTGCCGCACTGGCTGATGCTGCCCTTCGTCCGCCTGCCTTTCGGTAAGGTGGATGCGTTGTGGCTGAACGGCATGGCGGGCGCCATCCCCGCGGGCCTGGCCTTCCTCGTGGCCGGCACCTTCCTCTACCTGGCGGCGCATCGCATTTTCGATTGCACGTACGCCGCGGTGGCGGCCACGGCGTTGTTCGCGCTCAACCCCAACGTGCTCTACCTGCAATCCATCCCCATGACGGAGAGCCTCTTCTGGGCCTGCCTGCTCGGCCTGTTGTACTTCACCGTCCGTTTTCGCGATACCCAGGGATGGGGTGCGGTGATCGGCGCGGGGATTGCGGCATGCGCGGCCACACTGACGCGCTATGAGGGCTGGTTCCTGCTGCCCTTCGCGGCGGTCTATTTGACCATCGCCGCGCGGCGCAATCGCATGCGCGTGGCCTTGCTGTTCACCTTTCTGGCGGCGCTCGGACCGCTCTTCTGGCTGGGCCACAACTGGTGGCTCACCATGGATCCGCTGGCCTTCTACCGCGGCCCCTACTCGGCTGGCGCCATCCAAGGCAACACAGCCTACCCGGGCAAGAACGATTGGCGCCAGGCGTTCTTCTATTACCGCACCGCGGCGCAGCTCTGTGCCGGCCCCTGCCTGCCTTGGATTGCGCTGGCCGGCGCTGTCGCCGCCCTGTTCCGCCGCGCTTTCTGGCCGCTCGTGCTGCTGGCTCTGCCGGGCGTGTTTTACGTCTGGAGCATGCACTCCTCCGGCACGCCGATCTTCCTTCCCACGCTGCCGCCGTTTTCCTACTACAACAGCCGCTACGGGCTGGCGGTGCTGCCGCTGCTCGCCCTCGCCGGCGCCGGCCTCGTGAGCGTGGCGCCCCGGCCCCTCCGCGGCGCGCTTGCGCTATTGGCAATTCTGGCCGTGGTCATCCCTTGGATGGCGCGTCCCCAGCCCGGGAACTGGGTCACCTGGGAAGAATCCCGCGTCAATTCGGTGGCGCGCCGCGAATGGACCCGCCAGACCGCCGATTACCTGCGCCCCCGCTACGTGCGCGGTTCCGGGATCCTCACCGGATTCGGCGATCTCACCGCCGTGTATCGCACCCTCGGCATCCCGTTGAAGGACACTTTCACCCCCGATAACGGACTGGCTTTCGTTGCCGCCGTCAGCCGGCCCGAACTGTTTCTGCACGAGCCGTGGGTGATTACCATGGGGGGCGCCGCGGCGCAAACCGCCGTCAATCGCGCGGCGCGACTGGGGATTGTGTATTCTTTGGAAAAGAGCATTGTCGTGAAAGACGCGCCGGTAATCGAAATCTACCGCCGCACCGGCGGTCCATTCACCGCGGAGACGCTGAGACGCTGAGAAAAACGCGCATAATCAAACGAGGAAAACCAGCGGCTCGGAACTGGCCGTACTAAGAATGCGGTTCGCAGGCGAAACCGCCTGCGCCACCAACGGCAAGTCATTTGCCAGCATCGGTGGGGCAGGCTTCAGCCTGCCAACGCCCGCTTGCGGGCGCATTTCTTTCACAATTTCTAAGAGATCGTGCCAAGGAGGAGTCATGGTACCGCACGAATTCGTAACCACCGCATTTGAACTGCCCGGCTACCGGGTGAAGCGCAATTTCGGCGTAGTCCGCGGAATCGTGGTGCGCTCGCGCTCCATCGTGGGCACCATCGGCGCCAGCTTGCAGACCATCGTCGGCGGCAATATCTCCCTGTTCAGCAAACTCTGCGAGCAGACGCGCACCGACGCCTTCGATCTGATGCTGCGGCACGCCGAGGCGCTAAACGCCAACGCCGTCATCGGCGCGCGCTACGATGCCACCGAGATCATGGGTGGCGTCACCGAAGTCCTGGCCTACGGCACGGCGGTGGAAGTCGAGCCCATCCCCAAATGAAGATTCCCTTCACCAAAACGCACGGCGCCATGAACGATTTCCTCTTCACCTGGCGGCGCGACGCGCCAGATCCGGAGACAA
>JANYJN010000363.1 GCA_025358475.1 Candidatus Solibacter sp. | reverse complement strand
CGACGGCACGCCGCATCCGCCGGCCGGACTGGACGAACTCGAAATTTACCCCGATGCGGCCGCGGCATTGCGCCGCCTCAGGCAGGCGGGCTACCTGCTGATAGTGGTCACCAACCAGCCCGACATTGCACGCGGTACGCAGACGCGCGCTGCCGTGGACCAGATCAATGCGGCCCTGGGCGCGGCGCTGCCCATCGACGAGTTTGTGGTCTGCGCGCACGACAGTGCCGACAATTGCCCCTGCCGCAAGCCAAAACCGGGGATGGTGTTGGGGGCCGCGGCGCGTTACGCGGTGGATTTGCGGCAGAGCTTCCTCATCGGCGACCGATGGCGGGATATCGATTGCGGCGCTGCGGCCGGAGTCCGCACGGTTCTGATCGAGCGCGGCCATGGCGAGCGGACGCCAGAGCGCGCGCCGGATTTCGTGGCGGAATCGCTGGGGGGAGCGGCGGATTGGATTTTGGGGGGCAGGGCGGGGCTATCCGAGCTTCGCTCGGATTTGGCAGGCTGAAGCCTGCCCCACCTGCAAATGGTGGAGCCTTCTTCGAAAATCGACGTTCGCATCAGGAGAGCGCTCCCTAACGGTCGCGGCTCCGATGACGCGCGCGCGCCTCCAATCAGAGCCGCGACCGTTAGGAAGCGATTTCCCGATGGGCAGCGGCATTTTCATCATTCGCTTGAGACGCCGCTGGCGTCAGGAGTAACTTATGCCACTGACCTACGGCTTTTCCGGCGTGAATTTTAGGGCGGCGGAGTTGATGCAGTAGCGCAGGCCGGTGGGCTTGGGGCCGTCTTCGAAAACGTGGCCCAGATGGGCGTCGCACTTGGCGCACAGGGCCTCGGTACGGCGCATGGCGAGGCTGTTATCGGATTCGGTGCTGACGTTCTCTTCGGCGGCAGGCGCCCAGAAACTGGGCCAGCCGCTGCTGGACTCGAACTTCTCGTCGCTGCGAAACAGGGCGTTCCCGCAACACACGCAACGATACACGCCGGCTTCGTGATTGTCCCAGTAGCGGCCGGTGAAAGCGTGTTCGGTACCCTTTTTGCGCGCCACGGCGTACTCTTCGGGCGTGAGTTCTTTCTGCCATTCGGCATCGGACTTGACGATTTTGTTCACTTGGATGGTCTCCCCTCTCTTCCCATTATCCCGGAAGAGGACGAGTTTAATCGCGCCGCCGGCGCCATTCCGCCGGGGATTGGGGAGCGGACGTTCGCGTTCATACCAAATCGCCATCAGGCCGGCGAAGGCGAACGGCATGAACAGGAACGCGCGCCGCGGCGTTTGATCTAGCTGATCCACCGGGCCAACCCGAAAGCGGCGGCGGAAGCCAAACCGCCGATGACCACCGTCTGGAGCCCGCCGCGGAACGGCGAGATCCCGGTCATTTTAGCCTTGACGTAGCCGAAAGCGAATAGCGCCAGCAACGTCACGGCGACCGAAGTCAACAGGGCCGATTGCAGATTGTCCAACAGCATGTAGGAGGAAAGCGGCACCATGCCGCCCAGAATATAGGACGCGGCGATGGTGATGGCGCTGTTGCGCGCGCGCAGTGGGTCCGGGGCTTCGAAGCCAAGCTCGAAACGCATCATGAAATCCACCCAGCGGTTTTGATCGGCGCTAATGGCATCCACCACGGGCGCGATATGTTCCTCGGTCATGCCGAAGCCGCGAAACACATCGGCCACCTCGTCGCGTTCTTTTTGCGGGAGATCGATGGTCTCGCGGAGCTCGCGGGCGCGCTCGCTTTCGTAGTGGTCGCGGTCGGTGCGGGCGGCCAGATACCCGCCGAGGCCCATGGCGATGGATCCGGCGGCGATTTCGGCGAGTCCGGCGATGACCACCAGTTTGCTGGTGGCGGCCGCCGTCCCGGTGAGGCCGGCAGCCAGCGCGAAGGGAACGGTGAGGCCGTCGGCCATGCCGATGACGATATCGCGGACCGTGTCCGAGGCTTCGAAATGCGATTCGACGTGCATGTGCATGAAGTCCATATTCTCGCACGGGAGTTCGCCGGGCTATTCGCCCCTTGCCACGGGCTGCGTTACACTGTGGGCGTGCCGCACGGCGAAGAGGGCGGAACCGACGGGATGCAGGTGATTGAAGCCAAGCGCAACCAGGGCGCCTCCAGCGAGGTAATCCGCGACATCAACCGGCGGGTAGTGCTCAACCTGATTCGCACGCGGCAGCCGATCTCGCGCGCCGACCTGTCGCGGGCGTGCGGCTTGCAGCGCAGTACCATCTCCCTGATCGTGGAACAATTGATCGCGGAGAATTGGGTTTTGGAGGGCCCCACGGGCCGGTTGCCGCGCGGCAGGAGGCCCACGTTCCTCCGCTTGAATGAGGATCGGGTGATTATTGGGGTGGACATTCGTCCCACTCAAACCACGGTGGCCCTGGCCGACGCCAACGGTAAATTCACCTCGCAGGAAGTGATGGGCACCCCGTCGGATCCGAAGCTGGCATTGAACCGGCTGATCGAATCCATCCAGCGGATCAAGAATTCCTGCCGCGGCAAGATGATTGAAGGGGTGGGCATCAGTCTGCCCGGCCGCTTCGACCGAACGGCGAACCGGCTGGTGTTCGCTCCCAATCTGAAATGGCCGGATATCGATATTCGGAATCCGATCGTGGAGCAGACGGGCCTCGACGTGGAGTTGGAGAACGCGGCCAATGCCTGCGTGCTGGCCGAGGTCTGGTTCGACCGCGTTCACGCGTGCCGCAACCTGGCAGTGGTCACCGTCTCCGAAGGCATCGGTACCGGAATTCTTGCCAACGGGGCGCTGGTACGGGGTCTCAATGGAATGGCCGGGGAATTCGGTCACGTTCCGGTGGATCCCACCGGCCCACTCTGCGGGTGCGGCAACCGGGGTTGCTGGGAGGTATTCGCTTCCAACCACGCGGCTCTGCGATATTACGTGGAATCCGGCTCGCCGGATAGCGGCCTGAGCTTTCCGGACCTGCTGAACCGCGCCGATCAGGGCGACATGAGGGCCGCTCAGGCGTTGGACACGATGGCTCGATACCTGGGCCGGGGGATGCGCATGATCGTCGCCGGACTGGCGCCGGAGCGCATCGTCGTGGTGGGTGAGCTGACGCGGTCGTGGCATCGTTTCGGCGGCATCATGGAATCCGAAATCCAGGCGCAGGTGCTGGCCGGGGGGCGGCCGCCGGTTCTGGTTCCGGCATTCGAGGACGGCATGGCGCGTTTGCGCGGCACGGTGG
>JANYJN010000347.1 GCA_025358475.1 Candidatus Solibacter sp. | reverse complement strand
TCATCATGGACGCAGCGGGCGTGTACGCCACGGTGGGCGAGATCTCCGACTGCCTGCGCGGCGTCTTCGGCGAGTATCGGGAGGTGTAGGGGGCGGGCCCACGACGAGGTGGCGCGCAGCCACGAGCGTTCGGCCAGGACTGGTGGTAAAAGCGCCGCCATGGGACTTTTGGCTAGAAACCCACCCCAAACGGGGCTATCGGCAATACCCCTTCTGGTACCTTGTTGCCAATTCCGGGGGGAAACGGATGCGGCGGAGTCGTCTTGACTCCATGCTCGCGTTATGCGAACATGGAGGCGTGAACGTGATCAGCTCGACGACCATCAAAAGGTACGCGGCTCTTCACGCGGATGCGGCCGAAGAACTGTTGCTGTGGAACAAGGCAGCCAGCCACGCCGTTTGGCGGGACATTAATGAGGTTCGACTGCACTTTCCGGATGCCGACCAGTATAAGTCGATGTTGATTTTCAACATCCGACATAACTACTACCGCCTGATAGTGAAGGTTGACTATCGAGCAAGGCTTCTGATGGTCAAAGAATTCCTCACTCACAAGGAATACACGCGAGGAGGTTGGAAGAAATGGGCGCGCTAGTCATCGACAACAAGAAGTACGCTCGGGTATTGGCGAAAGTCCTGCCGCGAGTGATCACAGCGGAAGAAGAGCATGAACGCATGCTGGCCGAAGTCGAGAAGCTGATGGACAAGAGTGAGCATCGTACCGCGGAAGAGGACACCGCCCTTGACCTGATGGTTCGTCTTATCAAGGACTACGAAGAAGAGCATCATCCCCTGCCCGATCCGAGTCCTCACGAAATGTTGGTGTATCTGATGGAACAACGGAATTTGAAGCAGGCCGACCTTCTTCCGATTTTCAAATCCAGGGGCTACGTATCCGACGTCATCAACGCGAAACGCGCCATTAGTAAAGTACATGCCAAGCAGCTTGCCGAGTTCTTCAAGGTGTCGGCAAACCTCTTCATCTAACTCGTCAGCGTTCCAAGGCTCAACTGAAGGCTGGTGAGTCCGGGCCCCCAGTTCCTCCGCTTTCGACAGGTTCATCCATGCCCGCGACCATGAGCCGGTAGACGGCATGAATGGCGTCCCGCCCTGGTCCGCCGGTATTGGCCGCAGCGATGGCCCAAAGCGCCACAGGCAGTGGGACACCGGGGGGCGCCAATTGCGGACGACGCGGGCTGAGAACATCATTTCCGATTCGCCCATCGGGTGAGCGCGCACGTGGGAGGCCACTAACAAGTAGCTTGGGGGGGCAACTTGGCAAGCTGCGCGCGGCCCCAGAGGGCACCCGCGTACACCGGCGCTGCCCGGCCGGTTGCACATGGGATACGCTGAAGCTGAGGAGAGCACATGGCAAGACCGGAACGTTATGACTCCGAGCAGTGGCAATCCATGAACCAGCCCGAAAGTCAGCAGAGGATTCGAGAGTTGCTGGGCAAGTACTTGAGTAGCTTTCTCGATTCCGCTCCCGAGGGTGGCGACATTTCGAGGGTCCTAGAAGTATTTGCGATGCTAACGGAACATTTTGAGCGAGATCTGCAATTGGCTGAAGAGGATCCGAAAGCTGCTTTAGAACCGGCTTCAACGTATTCGATAGCTAAACTCGTCCTCATGTGTTTAGCAAGCGCTGGGAGTATCCTTGTCAAAATGGATCGAATTGAAAACCGCGCAGACAGCGCGGACAGCACGGTCCGCACCTGGCAGACGATAAGCCAAGAGGAACAGGACGCGGAAGCGATTCAAAAACTCAAAGAGCAGCAGGAGCAGCAGCAGGGAAAAGAGCACTGGTGGGAGTGAACTCCTGTCATTCAGCGGATACAACCTATACAGCACCGGTCTTCAACTACGGGCTGCACTGTTACCTCGGACATTACGATTTCTCATCGGCGCGCAAGCTCAACCTGCCCCACGTGAAAAGAACCTGTCTACGTGGCCGCAGGGCTACCCCAACTGCTCCAACTCGCCTTGCAGCAGGGCGACATGCTCTTCTTCCTCCGCCGCCAGTTCGCCGCAGAGGTCTTTCTCCAACCCGGCAGGCAGTTCGCCGGCCAGCTTCCGGAAATGGTCGCGCGTGCGCTTCTCCATCTCGAGCGCTGCCTTGTAGAGGTCCGATACGCCGGAACTCTCGCCCACCTGGATGCCGCGGAAGAGCCAGCCAGAGAGCAGCCTGTCCTCGTCCCTGGATAGTTCCACCACTTCGCGATCCAGATGCGCGTGGTATTTTTCCTCCAGCTCGTGCAGGTGATCCAGTTCGGCCTCGTAGAGCCGCTCCAGCACCGCGCGCTGCTCCGGCGAACTCGCCTTATCCCGCGCCAACTTGTAGAAGTGGAACGAGTCCAGCTCGAACTGCACGGCCTCGCGTATGGCGCGGAAGCGCATGGAATCGCCCAGGTCGCGATTGGGGATCACCTCCAGATCGCCGCCGCACAGGAAGCACTTCCCATATGGCATGGCGAGTCCGCTGGTGAGCTTGAAGCAGCTCTTGCATCGCCAGGTGTAGCGCACCTGGGCGCAGCAGATTTCGTCTTCTTCAATCACCGCGCGGCACTTTGGACATGTCGATGGCACTTTATGCTCTCCCTACCGGAACCGGTTCCGGTTTTGGTGACGCGGCCAGCCCAGTGTTCGGCGTCGATACGCCCATGTATTCCAGCATCCCCTGCGCGGCCCGCTTGCCCGCGCCCATGGCCAGAATGACGGTGGCCGCGCCGGTCACGATATCGCCGCCCGCGAACAGTCCGGGCACGTTCGTCATGCCGGTGCGTTCGTCGATGTCGATGTATCCCCACTTGTTGGTCCCAAGCCCCGGCGTGGTCTGCGCGATGATGGGGTTCGCGGTGGTACCCAGGGCATAGATGACGGTGTCGACATCCGTCAGGAAGTCCGACCCCTCCACCGCCACCGGCCGGCGGCGGCCCGAGGAATCCGGCTCGCCGAGTTCCATTTTCTGGCAGCGCATGGCGGTGACCCAACCGTCGGAATTGCCCAGAATCTCCACCGGGAGGGTGAGCCACTGGAATTGGACGCCCTCTTCGATGGCGTGTTCCAACTCCTCGATGCGGGCCGGCGATTCGCGCCGCGAACGGCGGTAAACCACGGTCACCGATTCGGCACCCATGCGCATGGCCACGCGCGCCGAATCCATCGCCGTATTGCCCGCGCCCACCACGGCCACTCGCTTTCCCATGCCGACCGGCGTATCGTAGAGCGGTTGCCGGTGGCCGCGCATCAGGTTGACGCGCGTCAGGAATTCGTTGGCGGAAAACACGCCGTTGAAGGCCTCGCCGGGGATATTGCCG
>JANYJN010000336.1 GCA_025358475.1 Candidatus Solibacter sp. | reverse complement strand
GGCCGCGGGCGTCACGGTTCTCTCCGTGGTGCTGCAGGTGGTGCCGATTCTGGATGTGGCGCGGCCCGGCATCTTCGCCGCCAAAGTGGGCGGCGGCGTGCTCCTCATCAACGCGGCCGGCGTCTGGGTCTACCTGCGGGGACGGGTGGCATAAGGCGCCGCCTTGTGCATCTTCTTTCCCAGCGCTGACGTCTAATAAGCGACTGGTATAATGAAATTTGAGAGGGTCTGTGTCTCTACGCACGAATTTCCGTTTTTTTCTCCACACCCAGCTTATGCCGATCCTGGAAAGCGGTGAGGAAACTACCCTCGTGGGCGGACAGGCCGTCATGGAAGGTGTCATGATGCGAGCTCCCCACAGCTACTGCGTGGCGGTTCGTAAAGCCGACGGGGAAATTGTGACCGAGCAGATGCCGCTCCCCCGGATGGCCGATAAGCACAAGATCTTCAAGTACCCCATTTTCCGCGGTGTCGGCACGCTGGCTCAGGCGATGTCGCTCGGCATGAAGGCGCTCAAGTTCTCGGCCGACGTGTCGATGGCGGAAATCCATAAGGATGAGAAGAAAAAGAACAAAGATGCCAAGGAACTGCCGGGCTGGGTGCTCGCGGCCAACTTGATTTTTTCGCTCGCCATGTTCATTTTCATGTATAAGTTCATTCCCTTGTACATCGCCACCTGGCTAAAAGGCATATATCCGTCGCTGGGCGGGCGCATCCCGTTCAACCTTACCGATGGCCTTGTCCGCATGCTCATCTTCGTCCTGTTCATGCTTGCCCTATCCCTGATGAAGGACATCCACCGCGTGTTTGAGTTTCATGGCGCGGAACACAAAGTAGTCTTCAATTTCGAGTCCGGCCAACCGGTGACCGTGGAAAATGCGCAAAAGTTCAGCACCTTCCATCCGCGCTGCGGCACCAGCTTCCTGTTCGTAGTCCTCATCGTCTCCATCGTGTTCTACACACTCATTCCGTTCGACGGCTTCCTGGCCAGACTGCTGTGCCGCATCGCGCTATTGCCGTTGATTGCGGGCGTCAGTTACGAACTGATCCGCTTCGCCGCCAAGCGGCGCGGCTCGGTGCTGTCCACCCTGACGGCGCCTGGCCTGTGGCTGCAGCGCATCACTACCAAACCGCCGGCCGACGACCAGACGGCGGTTGCCATCCGCGCGCTGGAGGGCGCCATGGCGCTTGAAGCGCAGCAGGGCGGCCAACTGGTAATCGCATAAACCCCATGCATCTAGCTTCGAAGCTCGATCAGCTTGACAAACGCTTTGACGAGCTCACCCAACAGATGGCCGATCCGGCCATCATCAGCGACGCGGATCAATACCGCAAGATCACTAAAGCGCAGAGCGAACTTTCCGGCATCGTGGCCAAGTACCGCGAATGGAAGAAGGTGGAAGACAGCCTGTCCCAGGCCCGCCCCATGCTCCAGGAGCCGGATCCCGACCTGAAGTCCATGGCCGAGATGGAAATCGCCGAACTGGAGCCAGCGAAGCTGCGAATCGAGGAAGAACTTAAAGTTCTGCTGCTGCCCAAGGACCCCAACGACGATAGAAACGTGGTCCTCGAAATTCGCGCTGGCACGGGCGGCGACGAGGCCACGCTGTTCGCGGCCGAAATCTTCCGCATGTACTCGCGCTACGCCGAGACGCAGGGCTGGAGGATGGAAGTCACCTCCACCAGCGAGAGCAGCGTTGGCGGCCTCAAGGAAGTCATCGCGCTGGTCACCGGCACCAAGGTCTACGCCAAATTGAAATACGAAAGCGGCGTGCACCGCGTGCAGCGCGTGCCGGTCACAGAGCAGCAGGGCCGCGTGCACACCTCCGCCATCACGGTGGCCATCCTGCCCGAAGCCGACGAAGTGGAGGTCAAGATAGAGGCCAAGGACATCCGCATCGATACCTTCTGTTCCTCCGGCCCCGGCGGGCAAAGCGTCAACACCACGTATTCGGCCGTGCGCATCACCCACCTGCTTACCGGCCTGGTGGTTTCCTGCCAGGACGAAAAATCGCAGATCAAGAATCGCGCCAAGGCCGAGCGCGTGCTGCGTTCCCGGCTGTATGAGCTGGAGCTCGAAAAGCAGCAGGCTGTGCTGGGTGCGGAGCGCAAGAGCATGGTGGGCTCCGGCGACCGCAGCGAGAAAATCCGCACCTATAACTTTCCGCAGAACCGCGTGAGCGATCACCGCATCGGTCTGACGCTCCATCAGCTCGATTTCGTGATGGAAGGCAAAATGGATGCCATCTTCGACGCCTTGATCGCGCATTACCAGGGCGAAAAGATGAAACAGCAGGCCGAACGGGGACCGGTCAACTGACAGCGGCATGACGGTGCACACTGCGTTGCGGCAGGGCGCGCGCATCCTGGAAGATGGCGGAATCGCCGTGCCGCGGCTGACCGCGGAAGTGCTGCTCTCTCACGCCATGCACGTCGAGCGCGTCTATTTCTTCGCCCACCCCGAGCAGGAGCTGCGCGAGGTGGAATGGCTGCACTACGGCCGCTACCTGCACGAAAGGCTCGGCGGCAAGCCCACGCAGTACATCACCCAGCATCAGGAATTCTATAGCCGCGATTTCCGTGTGACGCCGGACGTGCTGATCCCGCGGCCCGAGACCGAGCACGTGGTGGAGGTCGCGCTAGAGATGGCGCGCGGCGCCCGGCGCGTGCTCGATATCGGCACCGGCTCCGGCGCGCTCGCCGTCACGCTGTGTCTGGAGATGGGCGTCGAGACCTGGGCGACGGAAATCTCGCCCGCCGCCGCCGTCGTGGCCGCTGGAAACGCCGCGCGGCTGGGCGCGCCGGTCCACTTCGTGGTCTGCGATTTGATGGAACCGATCGCGGCGGGTACCATGGACCTGATCGTCTCCAACCCGCCGTACGTGCCCCTCACCCAGCGTGAGGGCTTGCAGCGCGAGGTGCGAGATTTCGAGCCGCACGTGGCGCTCTTCGCAGGCGAGACAGGCTTCGAGCTTTACGACCGTATCGTGGCCGGCGCCCCGCGCGTGCTGAAGCCCGGCGGCTGGCTGATCATGGAACTCGGCTTCACCAGTCTCGATCGCGTGCAAGCCCTGCTGGCCGGATGGGACGCGCTCCGCGTCGTGCCCGATCTGGCCGGCATCCCGCGCGTGATCGCCGCGCGCGTGGCATAAGGCTCCGCCTTGTGCATCTGGACGAAGCTCGGATGTGGCGACCACTTTGTCGCCGGGCATCTGGCGGGCGCTACCCCCGTACGCGCGGCGGCGACGCCTCTGGCCGGCATCCCGCGCGTGATCGCCGCGCGACGGTGACTCGTGCCCCGCGATGCGTTACTGTGGAGCGGATGCCAACCGTCTTGCGCGTTGGGCCATACCGGATGTATTTCTATAGCCACGAAACTGCGGAGCCGCCGCACGTTCACGTGGACCGCGACAACCTGTCCGCCAAGTTCTGGCTCGAGCCGC
>JANYJN010000321.1 GCA_025358475.1 Candidatus Solibacter sp. | reverse complement strand
TCGCATGGACCTCTTGTGTAGGGCTCTTCGGCTTTTGAAAGAACCGGCTGCGGGCAGGGTTGTGGGTGATCCAGACGTTCTCTTCGGCGTAATCCATCACGTTGCGGATCGTCTGGATTGCGTGGTGGAGATAGTTCTTGTCCTTGCCAGCCGCGCTCATGTTCAGCAAGGGTCGCATCAGATTATCAACTTGGAGCGCCGCAACATCGGCATCTCCGATGGTGCACAGCACCCAGTGTTTCATTACGGCGCGGAGCGTGGACGCGTGGTGCTTCCCCCATGCCCCTGATTCTTCCTTCAGCTTCTTGTAGCGCTCCCACACCTCGTTGAACGTGCGCGGAGCGGAAGGCACCGCGGCCTTGGGCGCATGGTCCAAACCCGCCACCCACTGCAGGTGCTCGGTAAGTGCCTCGGCTTTCGTCATGTCGGCGCATTTAGCCACAGTGTGCTGCTTGACGCGCCGCTTTTCCTGGCCATCTTCCAGCAACTCGTACCGGTAGGCGTAACCGATCCACGACTTGCCATCTCGCTGCACCCAGCCAACCTGACTTCGTCTGCGCGGCATGTGGATCCCCAACCCTCGAAAATCGAAGTTTAGCACCGCGTTCGCCGGGATGATCCCCAGGGAGTCAGGGACTCCAAGATTGTCAACGCGGCCATCCAGAGCGGTGAACTGCTCGCGGCCGGTAGTGAGCAGCACCTCGGTCAGCGGCCCGGCCTGGGACCGTGGGGCAATCCAGAGGGGCCTGATGGTCTCCAGCAAGCACCACGCTTCTCTGAAGAGGTGCCGCATTGGGGCTCGAGTCGGCAAGATCTCAATCAGTTCGTCGCGTGTCATGCAGCCCGTCCTTTCTTGCGAAACTCAGATTCCATTCGCCGGCAGTCCTCAACGAAACAGTCTACGGCGCAAGCCTCAAACCGAACCTTCCTGCCCAGCTTGATGCTCGGCAAGTGCGGCCGCCTCCGGCCAGCGGCGTGGTCAAGGACCCAATACCTAGACACTTGCAGATACGCGGCCACTTCTTCCGCGGTGAGCAGGCGCTGCGACAAATGCCCATTGCGGACTGGCGTCAGTGCCCCATGATGCAATCCCATGAAGACCTCCTGGTGGCGGGGCTAGCGCCCCGCTGCGAACGGCACGCGTCGAGCGTGGGCTGACTGGGTTTTCGGATTGAGCGTGCGGCTCGGATTCGAGGGCAACTGGCGCTCGCCGCGCTTCTAGCGGCATATAGTCGTCGGTCAGTTCGGCCGGGTTTTCTCAGGATAGTGGCGTGCATTTTTTGTTCCTGTGCTCTCTTCGGGGATCTCGCTAAGGACTTCCGGTCAAACTGCCGCGACACTGAATTTCTAGAAGCCAGCGAACACCAAAGTAGCGAGGGAGGCCCCCTCACTTCCAGATTCCAGGCCTGGGCAGTCTGGTCGCAGGCCGCCGCGGGCCGATTACATTCTGCTTTCATACTTACCTCTTCGGGGAGTGCGCTGGGGATTTCCAGTCTGACTACCCGGGCGACAAATTCATACTGGTTTCACACTGACCTGTTGGGGACCAAAATCTGTTGTCAACAGCCACTAACCGACTTAGAATCAGTCGCCTGCCGGGTGAGAGTGGACTAGCTAGGATCAGGGGCCAGTACTGCCGTCTCCACCATGGGTCCTCCCAGCTCAAGCCAACCGGTCGAATTCGCCGAGGCGGAAGAACCTGGGCCAACTGCGGCGGCAGCCTGGGCGCTGTCGCAGATGGGAACCGCCGGGCGCCGTCCCCGCAGTGGAACGGACTTTGTCGGACTCGATCCTGCGCAGCCCGTCCACGGTGGTTATGCGGGGCCATGGGACCCGCCGCGGCGAAGTCGATTCCGCGACTGGTGATGGCGCTCGACGATGCTTCGCGCTTCGTGCGCGCCGTCGGCGCGGATGCGTTGGGCAACCTCGAACCGGCTGCCAACCCGTGGTGGAGACTCTGAGCCAGCACCTGCTCGGCGCCAACGAGCCGGTCGTCTTCGTACTCCGCAGCGTGGCGCACGGCGCTGGGGAGTGCCGGTCCCACCGCGCCGGTGACTTGGCCGCCCTGGAGCAGGCGTAGGAGATGCGCCGGGCGAGTTACGTTGCCCCGGAGGCGATCCTCAAGATCAAGGGCGAGCCGGCGCCGGTCTGGTACTGAGTCCACATCCGCTCGCCGGGTCCGCATGGCCGTCGCCCGGGTTCCGGGCGGATAACGATCCGGACGCTCGGCATCCGCGTGCTCATTTGCCGACCCACTCTGCCGCCGCCTGACGAATCCAGTTCCGGACAGACGACGATCCACTCGAAGCCGTCCGGCCTCTTTGCTCCAACTGACGTGTGCGGTGTGTTACGGGAGTGATCCGTTCTATTGGACGACAAGGGCTGTTATCGCCAGCTATCCTTTGGTTCAACCGCTCAATCTCCGGATGGCGTCATCCGGCCACGATTCGGATGCACGAGCAGACCCGCGGATTGCTCTTCGACCAAGTCCGATGCGAATGGCTCACCAAGGTAATGGACGGACACGCAACGCACTCCCTACTTGGGAAAGGGCCACAGTCCGAGAAGTTCCAGCGAGGTCTGTTGATTATTGAGTTCCTGCGCGGTTCGTGCCGGCGTCCACATCAAGCCAAGACGGGTTGAGTAGTTCGCAATCCAGATCCCAATAAGCGCCAGCATTGCCGAGTTACGGGTAAGGATCTCCGCGTCCACCTTATCGAGTGTATCGGCTGCCGAATGACCCCACGTCGCGTAATTCATGGAGTTCTGCAGAGGTGCTATAGCTGGAACGCCCGCAAAAATGAACGAATACGCGTCCGTGTAGGTCAGATACCCACTGCTGGCCTCGACCTTCGCGACGTCGCAAACGGAGTGGAGGAACTCTTCGAGTGGTGCGGCAAGTTCGGTGTGGCCGTGCACAGGGAATTTTGTGATGGGGCCATTTCCCCAGTCCAGAATCAGGGCACAGACGAAGTCTTTCAGCTCTCCCTGATGCGCCCGTGTGTAGGCCCGGGATCCTAAGAGTCCCTGTTCTTCTCCGGTGAAGAGCACAAATCGGATGGTGCGATCGGGTTTTGCCGCCGAAGCAACAATCGACTTCGCCGCTCCAAGTACCGCCGCGACTCCAAAGCCGTCGTCGATCGCCCCGGTGCCCAAGTCCCATGAAGCCAGATGCGCGCCAAGAAGAACAATCTGCTCGGGATACCGCGAACCCACAATCTCGCCGACGATGTTGCTGGAAAGAATTGGCCCGTCGGTGAATTCATTTAGGACATCGATTCTCAGCCGAACGGGCACGCCAGATGCGAGTATGCGTATGAGGAGGCCTTCCTGCTCCTCGGCCATATCTATCACAGCTATCGAAGTGGGGCGGCCGGGAAAGCCGAGTGGTCCCGTGTGCGGTAGAGCAGTCCCGGGTCTTCTGTCCCGGAGAATGATGGCCGCGGCGTGCGAGTCAGCAGCGGCAGCCAAGAATGCTGGGAGTTGGGCCAGCATTCTCATCGCGTCCGAGTGTTTCGGATCCTTCGGCGCCACCAGCAGAACCTTCCCGGCCCAAGCAGAACTCCTTCGGACCTCATCGGTGAGAGCGTCGCCATCGACCCGAACCACGTCCGCCTCGGTGTCTCTTCCAGGGGTCGATCCCGCCCAGCCGTATGAGGCGACGATAATCTCGAGGGGATATGGGCTGATGAGATGGCACCGCGCATAATGCCTGCGCCAACCTCGCTCGAGTTGCCAGGTCTCCGCACGGACATTCTGTAGCCCGATTTTCCGCATCGTTTCGAGTGCCCATACGCCGGCCCTCGAATCCTGGGGAGAGCCCGTAAGCCGAGGTCCGAGTTGATCGCTGAGTCCCTACAGGAGCCGGAAGGACTGGGGATTCTGGAGCGCTTCCTTTCTCACCGCGTCCAGGCTTTGCTCATGGCCGGCGTTCTGTCCGCCGGCAGGCTGCACGGAAATACAAGCCACCAGCGCTAACTGCAGCCATAGCAACCGCCAACCCCAGCGGTCTGTCCCTCCATTGAAACGCTGATGCCCCATACCCAATTGTCTTATAGTCGCGGCGCCGCTTGCTGCCGAGTTCATCTCGTACAGCCTTTCTTGCGTCAACCTGGCGAGCGGGACACGGAAGGAGTTCGCTACCGACTCCGCTAGAATTGTCTACCCGGAAGTTGGCCGCACCAAGAAGGATTACCAATACATGGCGGGAAATCCCCAAGCAACCAGGGATCAGGTCGGCAACCATATATCGTTCATGCCAAGGGCTGTTATCGACAGCGTAAGCGATCAACAAAGATCTGATCGCCGCTCCGGCCTTCACCGAAATAGGAGGGTCAGCGCTTCCGCGCCTAAGCAGCCACTCCGGCGATCACCCTGGACTCGATGCGCGGCGTCAGAAGTTGGTGTATGGCTGCCCTTACCTTTCCGCCCGTGGTCGGCTTCATCAGCGTCGCAGCCGCGCCTGCGGATCGAACAGTTTGGGGCAAATCCGCCACCATCATGCCCGAGATCGCCAACACCTGCACGTATGGGACATCGGAGTGAATTTGTCGGACTAGGTCGATACCATCGGCATCCGGCAGACTCATGTCGACAATGATGACCTCGAAGTCAGCATTCTGAACCACCCGCAGTGCCTCGCGGGCAGTTCCCACTCCGGTGACGGCATAGCCGTCATCCGCCAAAACACGGCTGAGCAACTCTCGAACGGCCGGCTCGTCTTCAACAATCAGTACCTGTGGAGTGTAAAGCAACTGTGACCCCGTATCGATTAAAGATGTAGCACTCCGATTGCCGTCGAAACGAAGTTATGGAGCCAATGGCTTGGCCGGATCAACCGGTGGCTTTGCCAACTTTGTGGGCACCGACAGGTGTACAACTCCCGGACACGTGATGGAACTGGTGAAGGGCGGCGAACTGAAGGGTCCACTGCCGCGGGGAAGCGATCGGCATCGCGCGGCAGACTGCCGCCGGTTCTGGATGCGGCGGACGATAAGGCATCACCCATCGCGACCGCAGCCTGGCGGGTGCACGGTCAATCGGTGACCGCCATGGTTGTGGCGGGCTGGATGGTTAACGGAGGTCGTCCGGATCGCTGGTTGTTGGAAGCAAGTCATATGCGTTGTATCGGGAATGCGCCGGCATTCGGCCTTCGTCTCCCACCCCGGACGCTATCCGGCCGGCGCACTCCCGATACAACGCATATGACTTCTCGGCACGTTCTCGAATTCGTTGGCCACGATCTCGGGTGAATACCGGGCGGGCCCGTTCGTTCATGCAAAGGGCTGTTGTCGCCGGCAATCGACTTCGGCCGGTCGGGTAGTGTTCCAGGACATTTGCGGCCCAGGCACTTTCCGGACGAGACACCGGACGCCTGATAACCGGCGGTGAAGTCGCACGGATCCACCTCAGACGATTGGGTGAAGACGTCGGCATTTTGGAGATATAGCTGGCGGAGTTTACGGTGGCTTGTAGCACAGTGCTCCGGATCAGCGCAGAATTAGAACAGCGGGCGCATTACCAAAGCTTCTCGGCTTCTGTAACTTCAGCAATCTGGGCTCGAGGGTACCGGCGGATTGTCGCATGCCCGTCCAGGTATCGATCCACTCGGCCGGCGTCGCCGCGCCGCGGCCGCGAAGGTTCACGGCGATACCGGCTCCTGGCACGTAGAACGCATAAACTCCGCCCGGTTCCATCAGGCATGCGCCACCGGCAGCGAGTTGATTGTGAGGCTCCATGGCCCAGTACGGCAAAGACGACACGGTCTCTTTCAGAATCTGCCAGCGCCGCATTCCAGGGGGTTCGGGATCCGGCTTTACCACATCCCAGGCGGTGTTGTTGTAGTAGTACACTGCGTAACCGCCGGCAAAGTAGATTCTGTACGCACGATCCAGCAGCGTCTTCCAGTCCACCTGATTCGAATGCGTGTGCGTGGGAAGCCGGTCTACTCCGAATTCGTATCCGAACTCCGCGTTCAGAACCGGGCGCGGGCGGATCTCGCGCCCGAACGCAATCCACGCGGCATAGTCGCCGTGCTTCTGCTCGGTGCGAAAATCAAGAGTCTGGTTGCGCTCCCAGTCCCACTCGTAAGGATCGTCGTCGTGGGCGGTGGTGAGATGCCCATAGGCATCTCCGGTCCGGACCAGTTCGATCAGGCTCTTCTC
>JANYJN010000311.1 GCA_025358475.1 Candidatus Solibacter sp. | reverse complement strand
GGTCACCACCATCACCGTCGAAGCCCAGGCGGCCGAAATTAAACCGCCCGACCCCACCAAGCCGCCGCCAACCCAGCCTGGCGCCGCCACCACCATTACCTCCACCCCCCAGGTCAGCACGCAATTCACCCCGGTGGTGGATTCTAGCGGCGTCGAAAAGAGCGCCGTCTACCGCATCAACCCGGACAACACCGTCGAAACCCTGTGGAGTTCCAAGGAAGAAAACGTCTACGACCTGTTGGCGCTGGAAAAGCAAATTCTCTTTTCCACGGACATGGACGGCAGGATCTACGGCCTCGCTCCCGATCGCCGCGTGACGCTGGTCACCCAAACTAATGAAGCCGAGACCACGCGCCTCCTTCCGGGCGATCACTCCGTGCTTGCCGCCACCGGCAACATGGGTCGCCTCTACCGCCTCGGCGAAGTACCCGGCCCCTCGGGTTCCTACGAAGCTCCGGTGCACGATTCCAACACCGCCTCGCGCTGGGGCAGCATCAGTTGGCGCGTCGATCTACCCGCCTCCAGCACCATCCAATTCCGCACGCGTTCCGGCAACTCCGCCAAGCCTGACCGCACGTGGAGCGATTGGAGCCAGCCCGTGACCAGCGCCGCCGGCAGTCGCATCGCCAGCCCCAACGCGCGCTACATCCAGTGGAAAACCGAAATGACCGGCGCCGGCGGCGTCACCCCTACCCTGAATAGCGTGACGCTGGCGTATCTGCCGCAGAATTCGCCTCCCGTGCTGAAGAGCATCAACGTGGTCACCCAAGCCGTAGCCACCACGCAAGCCGCCGTCAAGAGCGGCGGCAGCACCTCCGCCTATAGCGTGACCGTCAGCGATGGCGAAAACCCGGCTACCTCCGCCGGCACTCCCACCCAGACGCTGCCCCGCGCCGCCGCCCAACAGATCACCCTCACCTGGGTCGCCGAAGACCCGGACGGCGACCGCCTGGTCTTCAACGTCTACTTCCGCGGGGAAGACGAAACCCAGTGGAAGCTGCTGCGCTCCAACACCCACGACAACGCCATCACCTTCGATGCCGACGTCCTCGCCGACGGGAAATACTTCTTCCGCGTGATCGCGAGCGACCGCGAGGCCAATCCGCCCGTCTCGGCGCGCGAAGCCACGCTGGTCAGCGCACCGGTGATGATCGATAACACGCCGCCCATTCTGACCCTCGGCGAAGTGCGGCGCTCTGGCGCCACCGCCCACGTCGAGTGGGAGGCCAACGACCGCGCCAGCGCCCTGCGCCGCTGCGAATACTCGCTGGACGCCAACAGTTGGGTGCCGATGGAATCGGTGGACGGCGTGATCGATTCCCAAAGCGAAAAGTTCGCCCTCGATCTCACCGGCCTTTCCCCCGGTGAACACCTGCTGGTGATTCGCGCCGCCGATAGCGCCAACAATACCGGCGTCGCCAAAGTAATTCTCAAATGACCGGCACCATCGCCCATCTGGCGGACCCCGCCGCGGGTGCACCAACCCGCCCCGAATCGCTGTTCGAAGAAAGAGATTCTCGGAGATGTGATCGATTCCGCCGCCAAGATACCGCGCCGTACTCGCCGCCACCCGAAACGCAACCCGCAACGATTGCAGGGGGCGGGGAGTGCGTGTACAATTCAGACACGTCGTCAGCGGTACGTAATCGACGACGCAGCTAGAACGGTCACTGTGACGCAGGTTGCACACCGGCGTGAGGTCTATAAATGACCAAGGGGAATGCACACACATGCGCGCAAGAATCATGAAGCAATCGCTCGCCGCGGCCCTCGTGCTGGCCGGCGGGGCCGCCGCTCAGGGAGTCTTTGAATCGCACGCCGACGTTGGCGTCACGCCGAAGGCCGGCGCGTTCGAGTATGGCGCGGCCACCGGGGAATATCGCTTGACCGGCGGCGGCGCCGACATCTGGGGCGCCGCGGATGACATGCACTTCGCCTGGAAACGTTTCTCGGGCGACGTCACGCTGACCGCGGACATCCGCTTCGTGGGCACGGGCGCGGTGGCGAACCGCAAGGCGGTCCTGATGGTGCGGCAGGACCTGACCGCCGGGTCAGCCTACGCCGACGTGGCGCTCCACGGCGACGGGCATACCGCGCTGCAATTCCGTCCCACCGCGGGCGCTGCCACGCAGGAAATCAAGTCCGCCATCAGTGCGCCGTTGCGCCTCCGCATGGAGCGGCGCGGCAATACGTTCACGGCTTTCGCTGGCAAACCCGGCGAGGAGTTGACTGCCATTGGCGCACAAACGGTGGACCTCGCGGGCCCGGTCTACGCGGGCATTGGCATGTGCTCGCATGATGCCAATGTCCTGGAAACCGCCGTCCTTTCCAATGTCCAGTTAGAGCAGCGCCCCGCCGCCGCGGCCCAGCAGCGCTACCGCAGCAAGGTCACGGTGTACGATGTGGCGGCGCGATCCACGCGCGTGGTCTACCAGGCCGGCGAGGTTGTGGAAGCGCCCAACTGGTCGCGCGATGGCCGGTTTCTGCTGATCAATACGGGGGGCAGTATGTACCGTCTTCCGGTGAACGCGCCGGGCGAGCCCAAATTGGAAAAGATCGAATTGGGCGAAGGCGGACATAGCGCCAACAACGATCACGATTTCTCGCGCGACGGCAAGTGGCTGGCCTTTTCCGCCTCCAGCGCCAAATCGCGGCAATCGCAGGTCTGGCTGGCGCACGCCGATGGCTCGGGCGCGAAGCTGATGACCCCCACCGCGCCCAGCTACTTCCACGGGTGGTCGCCGGACGGCCGGTGGCTGGCCTTTGTCGGGCAGCGCGATGGCAAGTTCGAATTGTTCCGCGTGGCCGCGGAGGGAGGCGCCGAGCAGCGCCTCACTTCCAAGGGCGCCTACGACGACGGTCCCGAATATTCGCCGGACGGTAAGTGGATCTACTTCAACTCGGACCGCTCCGGCAACTGGGACATCTGGCGCATCCCGGCCGAGGGCGGCGGCCCCGGCGACGCCAAGGCCGAGCAGGTGACCAACGACGAACTGGAGGACTGGTTCCCGCACTTCTCGCCCAACGGCAAGTGGATGTTGGTGTTCTCCTTCCCTAAGGGCACCAAGACCCACAACGACAAAATGGCGGGCGTGGTGCTGCGCCTGGCACCCGCACCGGGCAACAAACTGAAACCGGTGAAACTGGACGTGCTGACCAAATTCTTCGGCGGGCAAGGCACCATCAACGTGAACTCCTGGTCGCCCGATTCGAAGCAGTTCGCCTTCGTGGTATTCGAGCCCATTCGCTGATGTCTGAGTACATCGACCGTTTTTAGACATGCTCTGTTCATGTGGGGCAGGTTGTCAACCCAATGCCACTCGTTTTTGCCCGGCGGTGGGCACCTGCATAAATGGTGGGGCGGACCCCCTGGTCCGCGGCCGACGCCCGCGTCGGCTTGCTGGCGCCTTGCAAGATACCGATATCGTTATTTCGGATGCGGGACGGGGGCGTCCCGCGCGGACCAGGGAATCCGCCCCACCAATTCCCCAGCATTCCAGACAGTGAGAAGAACCAGCGGCATTGGGTTGACAGGTTCTTCCACTTCATGGCAGCGTCCCCCCCACGGCGCTCTCGTGTTCGTGAATCGCCTGACGTTCGTTGTTGTCTTCCGGTTTCTGCCGGCGACGCCGCCCCGTAATCGCTTGCGACGCTTCGTCCGCCTTGAATCGCCGGAAGAGCGCCTCCTCGCGGCCCGCCGCCGGTTGATCGCCCAGGCCGCGATAGCACAGCATCAGCGTGT
>JANYJN010000301.1 GCA_025358475.1 Candidatus Solibacter sp. | reverse complement strand
TGGGACCGTGGTTCTCGCCGTCGGCGTCATCACCGCTCTGGTCGGCGTTCTGTACGCCCTTCAGGAGCACGATCTCAAGCGCCTGCTGGCCTACCACAGCATCGAAAACATCGGCATCATCGTCTTGGGTTTCGGCGCCGCGCTCATGTTCCGCACCCTGGGACATCTCAATCTGGCGGCCATCGCCATTGTCGGCGCCTTGTACCACACAATAAACCACGCCATCTTCAAGGGTTTGCTATTTCTCGCCGCGGGCTCCGTGGTGCAGAGCGTCGGCACCAGGAACATGGAAAAGATGGGCGGCCTGATCCGCCGCATGCCGGGAACCGCCCTCTTCTTCCTCATCGGCGCCATCGCCATCTCCGGGTTGCCGCCCTTGAACGGCTTCGTCAGCGAGTGGCTCACCTATCAGGCGCTGCTCGCCGGTTTCGGCACTACCCAAAGCCTCACACGGATGATGTTCCCCATTGCCGGGGCGCTGCTCGCCTTGACCGCCGCGCTGGCCGCGGCCTGTTTTGTGAAAGCTTTTGGAATCCCCTTTCTGGCCTTGCCGCGCAGCGAAGCCGCGGCCACCGCCCCGGAAGCCGTGCCCGAAATGCAGTACGCCATGGCGCTGTTGGCCACCGCCTGCTTCGTGCTCAGCCTGGGCGCCACCTGGATTCTTCCCGTGTTCGACCCCATCACGCAGCAGGCATTGGGCGTGGCCGTCAGCCCTTCGCTAATTGCCCACGGCGTGGCCTTGCAGGCAGGCACCCCGCAGAGCGGCACCGTCTCTCCCATTGGCATAGCGCTGGTGTTCCTCGCGCTCGCCGGCACCGCGGGATTTCTGGTCCACCGGCGCCTGCGCCACGCCCGCGTCGCCACCGGACCTTCCTGGGATTGCGGTCTTCCCGGCCTTACCGCCGATAACGAATACACCGCGACCGCCTTTTCCAAGCCGTTGCGATTGATCTTCAGCGCCTTCTACCGGCCTAACCGCGAAATCCGCCCGGAGTACGAAGTCTCGCCCTACTACCCCAGCGTGATCCGGTTTGAAAGCGGCATCGAGGCCACCTTCGAGAAACGCTTATACGACCCGCTGAAAGACTGGGTCTTCGGCCTCTCGCGCCGGATGCGCGCCATTCAGGCCGGCAGCATCCACGCATACCTCGCCTATATCTTCGTCACGCTGATCCTCCTCCTGCTTTTCGGAGTGCGCCAGTGATGGCCATGATCGCAATTACCGCCGCGTTCTTCATTGCCGTGGTGCAGTTGCTGCTCTTGTTGACGGTGGCTCCGCTGGTGAGCGGCCTCATCCGGACTCTCAAAGCGCGGCTTCAGATTCGCCGCGGACCCGGCATTCTCCAGCCCTATCGGGATCTCTACAAGCTGTTTCACAAAGGCATGGTCCTGCCCGATACCGCCTCCTGGATCTTTACCGCCACGCCCTTTATCGTGTTCGCCGCCACCGCCATCGCGGGCCTGATGATCCCCATGATTTCCGCCAAGGCCCCGCTCGGCTTGTTCGGCGGCGTGCTGGCCGTCGTCTACCTGCTCGGGTTGGGCCGCTTCTTTCTGGCGCTCGCCGGATTGGATACCGGGAGCTCCTTCGGCGGCCTCGGCAGCAGCCGTGAAATGACCATCGCCGCCCTCGCCGAACCCGCCATGATGCTGGCCGTGTTCACCGTGGCCATCGGCGCCAATTCCACCAGCCTCTCGGAAATCGCCAGAGTAGCGACCGTCACTACGTGGCATTTCCTCGCGCCCGCCCAGATGCTGGCGTTTGCCGCCATCTTTATGGTTTTGATCGCCGAGACCGGCAGAATTCCCGTGGACAACCCCGCCACCCATCTGGAGTTGACCATGATCCACGAGGCCATGATTCTGGAGTACTCCGGTCCCTACCTCGGCCTCATCGAATGGGGCGCGTCCATCAAACAACTTTTGCTGATGACCCTCATGATCAACGCCTTCCTGCCCTTCGGCCTGCAGTCGAAATGGTCGCTCGGCGGCGTGCTCGTAAGCCTCGCCTACCTCCTGCTGAAACTGCTGGTGCTGGCTGTTTCAATCGTCCTGGTGGAAACCGCCAATGCCAAGATGCGGTTCTTCCGCGTTCCAGACCTGCTCGCCATGGCATTCACGTTGGCGGCGCTTGGCCTCGTGTCCACGTTCCTGTTCTGAGACCCGATGCATACTTTACAAGATCCCGAGTTCGGCAACAAGATGGTGACCCTCATGGCGGCGCTCGTGCTGGTGCTGCAGATCGCCATGGTGGCGCAGCGCTGGATTGTGACCAGCATCCGTATCTTCGCCGCCCAGTCTATTTTGTTGGCCGCCATCGCCAACACCATCGCCTACTACAATCACGCGCCGCACATTTACGCCGCCGCCGCACTTACCCTCCTGGCCAAGGGCATTCTGGTTCCGATTGTGCTGGAGCGCCTGGTGGCGCGGCTTGAGATTCGTCAGGAGATCAAGCCCATTCTCAACGTACCGCTCTCCATCGTGATCTCGGGCGGCCTCACGCTGGTGGGCTACGTGCTCGCCGAACCGTTCTATCGTCCGGATGAAGCCCCCGTCGCCGCCACCTTGGGCCACAACGCTCTCGCCGTGGCGATTTCTCTTTTCCTGATCGGTTTCTTCATGATGATCAACCGGCGCAATGCGCTCACTCAGGTGCTGGCCCTGTTGTGCCTCGAAAACGGTCTCTTCCTGGCTGCCATTTCCTTGACTTACGGCATGCCGATGATTGTCGAGCTAAGCGTTCTGTTCGATGTGCTGGTGGCGGTAATGGTCCTCGGAATTCTGGTCTATCGCATTCGTGAGACCTTCGAGTCGATGGATGTCAGCCGCATGCGGAGACTGCGCGGATGATCCTGGCTCTTCTATTGGCGGTTCCGCTTTCTGCCTGCGCCGCGTGCGCCGTGCCGGCCCTGTCGCGCCGGCGCTCCGTGCTGGAAGCCGTCAACGTCGCCGCCTTCGCTCTCACCTTTCTGCTGGCTCTCGCGGTAGCGTCTCAAGTGCTCCGCTCGGGCGACATCTCCCTGTGGAACGGTTTCCTTTACGCCGATTCGCTGAGCGCGCTGGTTATCCTGCTGAACGCATCGGTGGCCCTGGTGTGCTCGGTCTATGCCGTCGGCTACCTCCGCGAAGACGAGCGCTCTGGCCGGCTCGATGACGATGCCGGGTCCAACACCGACGGCGGCAACACCGCAAGCTTCAAGCTGCGGAAATATTACGCCTTGACACCCCTGCTGGTGTTTTCCATGCTACTGGTCACTCTCGCCAATAATCTCGGCGTCATGTGGGCGGCCATCGAACTCACCTCCCTCGCCTCCGTTTTCCTGGTCACCTTTTATGGCAAGGTCACCTCGCTCGAAGCCGCCTGGAAATACGCCATGATTGGTGGCGTAGGGCTCTCCATGGCTCTGTTCGGCACCCTCCTCACCTACTACGCCGGCCACAAGTTCCCCGGTTCCGAGGGCCTCGCCGGGTTGAATTGGTCCGTCCTGGTTCGCCAGGCTGCGCAACTGGACAAGACCAGCATGCGCATGGCATTCGTTTTGGTGCTTCTCGGCTATGGCACCAAGGCCGGCCTTGCGCCCATGCACACCTGGAAACCGGATGCCTACAGCGAAGCGCCGGTGCCAACCGCCGCCATCCTGTCCACCGCCCTGATGAACTGCGCGATTTACGCATTGGTCCGTTTTTACGTGCTCACCAGCCGGTGCCTCGGCGCCGAGTATCCTGGACACTTCCTGCTGCTGCTCGGCATTTTCTCCATGGGAATCGCGGCGCCGTTCATTCTCGTCCAGAAAAACTTCCGGCGCCTGCTCGCGTACTCCACCATCGATCAGGCCGGCATGATGATTACCGCCCTCGGCATCGGCGGCAAACTCGCCGCCTTTGCCCTCATGCTTCACATGACGTTTCACACGGTGGCCAAGTCGCTACTCTTCCTTTCCGCCGGCAATATCTACCAGTGCTTCAAAACCGACCTTTTCCAAAGGATCAAGGGCGGCGTACTACGCGTGCTCCCGCTCACCGGGGCCGCCTTCTGTCTGGGCACCATGGCGATTGTCGGCCTGCCGCCCTTCAGCCTGTTTCAAAGTGAATTCCTGATGCTCCGCGCGGCTTTCGGAACCGGACACTTCCTGACGGCAGCGCTCTTCCTCCTGTTTGGAATCGGTGTCTTCACCGGCATCACGCTCCATGTCAGTGGAATGCTGCTGGGCACGTCGGAGGAGCCCCGCGCGCCCTGGCAACCGTGGCGGCATACGCCCATTGTGCTTCTGGCCGTCCTCCTGATCGTGATCGGCTTCTGGGTGCCCGCGTCCCTGTTGGAACTCGTCCGCCGCGCCGCCCTGGTGGTGAGTGGTGATTGAATATGGCGCGCCGCGACGATCTTTGTGCGACTCAGCCCGTAGGGCGAAAGATAGTAGCCCAGTGCGCCAGCACTGGGA
>JANYJN010000256.1 GCA_025358475.1 Candidatus Solibacter sp. | reverse complement strand
GCCGGCGACGCACAGTTGCGGTTTTGGCTTGCAACTCACCGGGCCGGATCTGGACGCCTACTGGCTGCCGCGCAAGGCCAGCACGCCCTTCGCGGCGCCCATCCTTCCGGGGTGTTGCCTGATGATGCGGCGAGCGGTCTTTGAGGCCGCCGGCGGCTGGGACGGCGGATTGCTAGACCGCGGGGGGGTGGACAACGAAATGTCGGTGCGCCTGTGGCTGCTGGGCTACGATCTGCTGATTGCACCGCAGGTGGTGGTGCGGCACCGTTTCCGCAATACTTCGCCGTATCCGGTGGGCTGGCCGCAGTATCTGCACAACCGGTTGCGCCTGGCATTCGCCCATCTTTCCGCGCCGCGCCTCGCCAAAGCGATCCGCGCGCTTCATAAACACAAGGCCTTCGGCGAAGCCATGGCGCTTCTGGTGGCGGGCGGTATTTCGTTGCGCCGGAGCGAAATGCTGGCGCGCCGGCGGCGCAGCGACGACTGGTACTTCGAGAGGTTCGGCATGAAATGGTGAGGGTGGAAAACGCTCGCCCGAGGGTGCCGCTCCCTTACCCGGTGAAGTTGGAACAGGACAGGAATGCGATTCACCGCGGAGACGCAGAGAGCGCAAAGGAAAGCGCAGAGAACGCGAGAGCAGTCTGTTTTTTGGTCTTCTCCGGAAACCATTGGTGGGGCAGGCTTCAGCCTGCCAATCCGAGCGAAGCTCGGACAATGTATGACAAACAAATTTTTTAACGCAGAGACGTGGAGGACTCGAAAACAACCTGTATTCTTGTTTTCTCTGCGCTTATCTCTGCGTTCTCTGCGTCTCTGCGTTGAACAGCATCCCGACGTAAGCCATGATTGACGACGAATTCTCCACATTCAAGCGCCACAGCGCGTGGTTCGCGCAGCGCGGGTCACAGACGCTGCACGATATCCACGCCGGCGAACTGGAAGACTTTTGGCGGCGGCGCGCTTCATCCTCGCCGGATGCCAAGCTGCCCAACTGGGAGTGCGCCGGCCCATTCAACATCGCCGGGCGGGTCACTTCGCTGATCGCGCATCCCGCCGATCCCCGGCGGCTGTGGGCCGGCGCGGCGGCGGGCGGAGTCTGGAGCAGCGCCGATGGCGGAGGCAGCTGGCAAAGCTGCTGGCCCAACTGGGCCAGCCAGAATATCGGCGCGCTGGCTAGCGACCCCGCCGATCCGAACCTGATTTACTGCGCCACCGGCGAAGCCAACCTCTCGCCGGATTGCTATCCGGGTACCGGCCTGTACGTCAGCCGCGATGGCGGCGGCAACTGGAAACTGCTGGCAGCCGCCGACACCCACAACCTGCCGCGCCGCATCGGCGTCTTGCTGCCCTTGCAACTTGCGCACTCCACGTTGTATGTGGGCGGGCTGACGCTCAACGAGCAGCACCCCGCCGGCCTCTACGGTTCGCCGGACCGCGGCAAGACCTGGCGGCGCGAGGACGGTCCGTCGAGCAGCAACTACTGGTGCCATTCGCTGGCAGCGCATCCCGATGGTTTTCTGCTGGCCGGGTTGGAACTCGGCGGCGCGCAGACCGGCATCTGGCGCCGCGACGGGAACGGCGTCTGGAAGCAAATGCACGGCGGGTTGCCGGCCGGCGACAAGACTGGCCGCATCAGCCTGGCCATCGCGCCCTCGCGCCCCGGCACGGTTTACGCGCTGCTGGCCAACCGGCTGGGCAGCGAGGTGCTGGGCGTGTTTCGCAGCCGCGACGGCGGAGAGCGCTGGCAGGAGGTGGGCGGCGCCCACTTCGCCGCTGAAGGCCAAAGCTGTTACAACAACACCATCGCGGTGCATCCCGACGATCCCGATACGGTGGTCTGCGGGCTCTACGATATCCACATCACCCGCGACGGCGGCAGAACCTGGAGGCGCGCCAGCCACTGGGATGCCGAGGAGAGTAGCCCCCAATATGTGCACTCCGATCAGCACGCCATCCTCCTGCCCGGCGGCAACCTGATTTATGCCGCCAACGATGGGGGCGTCGCGGCCAGTGAGGACCTTGGCGAAACTTGGGCGATGCGCACGCAGGGACTGGTCAACACGATGTTCTACGACATCGACGTGGCGCCCGCCAACGCCAGGATTTTCGGCGGCGGCTCGCAGGACAACGGGAGCCTGGTGGCCGGCGTAAACGGCCCGGAGGGAGACTTCCTGCGCGTACTGGGCGGCGATGGCGCTTGGATGGTGTTCGACCCCGAAGACGAACACCACGTGGTGGGATCGCGATCCGACATCCACATCTTCCGCCACACCGCGGGCCAGCACTGGCGCGAGGAGTTTTGGGAAGAGATCAGCCCCAAAGGCATGAAGCCGGACGAGCACCACCAGAATGCCATTGCCGTCGTGGCCATCGACCCGGCGCATCCGCGAACCCTGTGGGTCGGGTCGCGCCGCTTGTGGCGCACCGCCAGGGATGGCCGCGAGTGGCAGCCGGTTTCGCCGGAACTCGACGGCTCCGCCATCACGGCCATCGAAATTCCTCCCACCGCCCCCGGGCAGGTGTGGGCCGGCACGCGCAACGGCGGCATCTTCCGCACCCTGGACGATGGCGAGACCTGGTCCGGCGATCTCTCCGGGCCGGAGATTCCCGCGCGCGTGATCACGCGCATCGAAACCCATCCGCGGAAGGCCTCCCTCTTGGTGGTGACCGTTGGCGGCACCGGCATGATCTCGCGAGCCCTACCGCGCGCACGGCGGCATGGCGCGGCGCCCATCACCAGCGGCATGGAAAACATGGCGCACGTGTTTCTCTCCGAAGACGCCGGGCTCTCATGGCGGCCCATCGGCACGCCCGAGATGCCCAATGTGGCCTATCACGCGGCGGTGTTTGAAACCCACGAACCCTATCGCCTGTTCGTCGCCAACGATTGCGGCGTGTGGATGACGGAGGATTTCGCGGCGTGGACCGACATCTCCACCTCCCTGCCGAATGCCATGATTTCGGATCTGGTATATCACCACCGCGACCGTAGTTTGACGGCGGCGACTTACGGAAGAGGCATCTGGCGCGCCTCGAACCCGTTTCCCCCGGGGCGCTCGGCGCATCGCGTGCTATGATGTGGCATAGAAACTATTCTTTGGAGGAAATGAAACCATGGGTCCGCTGGGTTGGCCGGAAACCGTTTTCATCTTTTTCCTCGCTCTGATCCTCTTCGGCCCCAAGAAATTGCCGGAGTTGGGTCGAACCGTCGGAAAAGCATTGACTGAGTTCCGTCGCGCATCGAACGAACTGAAGTCCACGTTCGATCGCGAAATGAAAAGCCTGGAACAAGAGACGGAGTCGTTTAAGGAAATTTCCAATCAGTTTCAGTCCGATACCTACAGCTACGATTACTCGTCCTATGAATCCACATATGAGGGTTCGTACGGCAACGAAAACTCCGATTCCTCTGTCACTAGCCCATCCACTCTAAGCGCATCCGCACCTCAGGACGCTGAATCACCAGCCGGTTTGCCCGAAGGCACGGTTGCTCATGGCTCGGAAATCGCCGCCGCCGGCGTCCCCGGCGAACATGTTCCCGAAGTCTCGGCGCATGATTCGTCCGACCCTTACCTCGAGCAACTGCAACAACGCCCCGGGACATCTCCGGCCGAACATCACACTTAACGCATGTATCCATCTGAAGAGCAGAAGGGGGCGGCCGTCCCCCCGGCCGGGGAAACGTCCTCCGCCGGAGTTGTGCCCGCCGGAGCGCCCCAGCCCGACCAAGCGGTGTCTCCTGAGCCGCCGGTCCAGCCTGCCGACCCCCTCGATAGCTACCAGGATGGATATCCCGAGCCCCCCACTCCTCTTCCGCCTGTCCCCGTGCAGGCCCTCGCCACCCGGCCGCGCCGGCCGGGTGGCGGCGGCAAGACTCCGCCTCCACCTCCGCCCCCATCCGGCGGTGGTGGCGACGACGACGACGAAGGCATGCTCCGCATGTCGTTCCTGGAACATCTGGAAGAGCTTCGCACCCGCGTCATCCGCTCCTTGATGGGTGTGGCGGTCGCTTTCGGGCTGAGCCTCTTTTACTCCAACCAGCTTTGGGATTTTGTCTGCCAGCCTGCCGTGGGGGCCCTCAAAGCGCTCGGTTACAAGGAACAGAACCTCGTCCAGATCGAGCCCATGGAGGCCTTCAATGTCATCTGGTTCAAGCTCCCCGTTCTGTGTGCCATCTTCCTCGCCGCTCCCTGGATTCTCTACCAGGTCTGGGCCTTCATCTCCCCCGGCCTTTACCGCCGCGAACGCCGCTGGGCGGCGCCCTTCGTGCTCGGCGGCGGCGGCCTGTTTATCCTCGGCGGCATCTTCGCCTATTTCGTCGTTTTTCGCTTTGGCCTGACTTTCCTCCTTAGTATCGGTCAGGGTAATCATGTGGTTGCCATGGTGTCCATCACCGAGTACTTTAACTTGTTCGTCAATGTCACTCTGGGTGTGGGCCTCATCTTCGAATTGCCCGTACTGATCTTCCTTGCCATCTTGCTGAGACTGGTCACTCCTTCGTTCCTGATCAGACACAGCCGGTACGCGATTCTCGCCATCTTTATCATCGCTGCCATCGTCACACCAACCCCGGACGTCTTCAACCTCATGTTGTTCGCCGTCCCCATGTGTGTCCTGTTTTATGTCGGAATTTTTGCGGGATATTTGCTGGTCCTGCACCGGGAGAACCGTAGATTCCCCTGGAAAAAGACCATAACTATCGTCATCCCCGTACTACTTCTACTAGCTCTGGTGCTATACCTGTCCATTACCAGGTATGGTATGAAACTAGTACCACACTGGCCCTTCCTGACCAAGTGAAGATGTATTGTTGTAGTATTGACGCGGGCATCCGATGTAACATCACCTGACCACGCAGTGGCCGCCCTTCGTCTGCCCTTGTGACGTGATGGATTTACACAAAGTGATTCAGGACTTGTACGCCGAAAAGGAAAAGCTGGAACGAGTAATTGCCTCTTTGGAGGAATTGCAGCGGAACCCCGGCTCTTTTCCAGCCTTGCCCAAGCCTGCCAAGCGCCGCGGCCGCAAGTCCATGAACCCCGCGGAACGCCAGGATGTCTCGGAGCGGATGCGGAAATACTGGGCCGGCCGCCGGCAGTCCAAACAGGAAGAGCCGTCCGCCAGTGGCGGGCTAACACCCATGGCTCAATAGGGATATCGGGAATTTACCGCTTAAAGTACCACAACCAGTAATACTGGTCGCCCGCGCCGTACTGGTACCGCAACTCAAACCCACAACGCTCCGCCATTTCCCGAGCCTGCTGCTCCGTGAACGCTACGCCCACCCAACTGTCCGTGTCGGTTCCCAGCGCAGATCCCTGTACCTGAAACTTGAACAGCCCTCCCGGACGCAGCATCCGGTGCACTTCGCGTACATAACTCTCTATGATCTGGCGGCTCGGTATGTGCTGGAACACGATCACCGAGAACGCGAAATCGAACTCCAGCCGCTCGCCGAATCCCCAGCGCCCCCACCAGTGCGGCGCCACCGCGGACAGATCCTTGCCGTTGTTCCGAATCACGTGCGCGTTCGGAAATCCCGCTACCGCCTCGCGCGCCTGCCGCACCATCTCCCCGCTGATATCCACCGCATACACTTCGCCGAAATATCCCGCGAATGCCCGCGTCACCCGCCCGGCGCCACAGCCGATCTCCAGCACCCGCATCGCCTTCGGATCCCGGCCCTGGCACACATTCCCCAGGTCGTTGAGAATCTCCTCCTCCATCGAGATCTGCCCCGATTGGAAGAATTCCTCGTCCGTCCACTGGTGCTGCCCCGTCACCACGTAATGGCGCGCATTTTCCCGCGCCCGGCGATTCCAGTCGCGCCGCATGCTCCGTAGTTGTCTGGTGATTTGAAAGCCCGCCATCTGTTATTATTGTAATTGACTGGCGGAAGTGGGCGACTAGCTCAGCTGGGAGAGCGCTGCGTTCGCAATGCAGAGGTCGGGGGTTCGATCCCCCCGTCGTCCACCAACTTCCCTCCGGCCATACCCCCTAGTCGCGCTGTGGCGAGCTTGCCCGCAGCCGTTCCCATTACCGCAATGCTCGTACGACCCGGAGAAATGGGCGCCTTAAGGTCGCTCGCTCCGGCCACGTATGCCACCCTGCGAAGCCCTGTAACCTCCGCTGGCTCCGCGCTTTTTTCTGCCTCGCTTGCCCTGCACTCAGGCCACTTCCCACCGGCCTTCTCCGCGTCTTTCTCCGCGCCTCCGCGATTCCGCGTCAAGAAGCAGTCCCGTCCGCTCCGCAACTCGCACGCCGCCGACAGTAACCTCAAGGCTTCGCGATGCTACCATGGCGCTGATGAAGCTCACATTCTGGGGCGCGGCCGGCACCGTCACCGGCTCCATGCACCTGTTGGAAAGCGACGGCAAACGTTACCTGTTGGATTGCGGCCTCTTTCAGGGCCGCCGCAAGGATGCCGACCTGAAGAATCGCAAGCTGCCATTCCCGGGTGCTTCCATCGACGCCGTGGTGCTCTCCCACGCCCACATCGATCACAGCGGCAACCTGCCCACTCTCGTGAAGAACGGCTTCGCCGGCCCCATCTACTCCACCCCGGCCAGCATCGATCTCTGCAACTGGATGTTGCGCGACACAGCCCACATTCAGGAGAAGGACGCCGAGTTCGTCAACAAGCGTCTGGCAAAGCGCCAGGCCGCCGGCCAGGCCGGCGAGTCGAACGGCAACGGTATCGTGCAGCCGCTCTACACAGCAGCCGATGCCGAGCGCACCCTCCCGCTGTTTCGCCCCGTGCCCTATCACCAGCCCTTCCAACTGTCCGGCACCCTGAGCTATGAGGCCTACGACGCCGGCCACATCCTTGGTTCTTCCTGCCTCGTGCTCAACCAGACCTCGGGCGGCGCGCCCCTGCGCTTGACCTACTCCGGCGACGTCGGCCGGCCCAATCTGCCCATCATCCGCGATCCCGAGAAGATGCCGCCCACCGATTACCTCATCATGGAGAGCACCTACGGCGGCCGCCTGCACAAGAGCGTCGAGCATGTCATCAATAAGCTGGCCGACGTCATCAACCGCACCGCCCGCCGCGGCGGACGCATCATCGTCCCCGCCTTCGCCGTGGGACGCACCCAGCAACTCGTCCTGCTGCTCCATCAGCTCTTCAATGAGAAGCGCATTCCCAACATCCCCCTCTTCGTGGATAGCCCGCTGGCCCTCAACGTGACCCAGGTGCATCGCGATCACCCCGAGTGCTTCGATGCCGAAACCCGCCAGTACCTCACCGCCGGCGAGGACCCGTTCGGCTTCAAGCGCCTGCAATACATCCGCGAAGCCGCCGAGTCCAAGAAGCTTAACGATCTCCACGGCCCGTTCGTCGTCATCTCCGCCTCGGGGATGTGCGAACAGGGCCGCATCCTTCACCACCTCCGCAACAACATCGAGGATCCGCGCAACACCGTGCTGATCACCGGCTTCATGGCGCAGGATACGCTGGGCCGCAAACTGGTGGAGAAGTGGCCCGAGGTGCGCATCTTCGGTGAGCCCACGCGCGTCCGCGCCGAAATCGCCAGCCTCGATGAACTCAGCGGCCACGCCGACCAGAGCGAGCTGCTCGAATGGATCAAACCCATGGTGGGTTCCCTCCGCAAGGTCTTTCTGGTGCATGGGGAGCCCAGCCAATCCGAGACCTTTGCCAAATTGCTGCACACCAAATACGGCCTGGAAGCGGTCTGCCCTGCGCCTGGGCAAAGTTTCGATCTTGCATAAAGTGAAACCGAAAAGACCCTCGTATCCATCTATAATATAAGGAAGTTAAAAGGAGTAACGTTCGTGAGTCCTACACCCTATCAAGAGCCGCACAAGCCTTCTGGCCTGCTCATCGCGCTTGTCTCCGGTGGCCTGATCGCGTTGGTTGCCGCCAACATCTATCTCTACGTTCAGGTCGATCACCTGCGGGACGAAGTGGCCAAAGTCAGCACATCTCTGTCCACCGAATTGACCAACCTCCGGGACGCGTCGACCGTCACCACCGCCTCTCAGGCTCGCCATCTGGAAACCCTGAAGGCCGATCTCGAAACCGCCCGCGCTCAGGCGCGCGATTTCTCCCGCACCTCCTCCAGCCAGGCCAAGGCCGAAGCCCAGGCCCACGCCGACCAGCTCGCTCGCCAGATCCAGGCCGAAGAAGCCAAGGTTCAGCAGCAGGTGAGCAGCGAAATCAGCGAAGTGAAAACTTCCGCCAACACCGCTAACGCCAAAATTGCCGACGTTTCCACCGACGTGGGCGGCGTCAAGACCCAGGTCTCCGCCACCCAGGCCGAACTCCAGAAGACCATCGCCGACCTCCACAGCACCCGCGGCGATCTCGGCGTGCAGAGCGGCCTGATTGCCACCAACGCCCAGGAACTACAGGCGCTCAAGCGCCTCGGTGAACGCACCTACACCGAGTTCAAACTCAAAAAAACCAAGGCTCCGCAGCGTGTCGGCGATATCACGCTGAAGCTTAAGAGCGTCGACGCCAAGAAAAACAGGTACACCGTCGAAGTCATGGCCGACGACAAGCTCACCGAAAAGAAGGATAAGAACGTTAACGAGCCGGTCCAGTTCTACACCTCCAAGGCGCGGCAGCCGTATGAGATCGTGGTCAATCAGGTGCAGAAGGACCTCATCGTCGGCTACTTGTCCACCCCCAAGGAACAGGCCGCCAGGTAGGACAGGCCTCCCGGCCTGTCTATCCGAGCGCAGCGCGCAACCCAGGGGGAAGGGGCGAATCCCGCTCCTTCCCTTGGGTTGTTTCCTTTCCAAAAATCCCTCCGCCTCTTCCTCAGCGCCGCCGCGTCTCCGCGTCAAATCGACCGCTTCCCTGGCCCCTGCTTACGCGTCCGTCTTCTCCACCAGCTTTTCCACGTGCATGCTGTAGATGGCCGCTTTGCCGTGCCGGTCGCTCTGGAAGTAGATGCGCTGGCTGTCCGGCGAGAATAGCGGCGCCACCGCTTCCGCATTGCTTGCCTTGTGTTCGCACATCGTCCGCTCGCTGTGGCTGGCGCGCACCAATAGCAGCACCGCCGGCGACGTATTGCGGCTCGCGCCCACAAACACGCTGGCATCCCGGTTGGCTCCGAACGCCGCAAACTGGCTGGTTTTCCCGATCATTTTGTCCACACCCGTATCCGGCGCGAATTCCCTCAGGTTGTTCAATTGCGTGCGATCTTCCGGGAAATTCAGATACAGCACGGTCTTGCCGTCGCCACTCCAGTTCGGCGTCCCGATGCCTCCGGCGGCCACCTTCAACTTGCGGTTCTGCGTGCCGTCGGCGTTCACCATCCACAGCGCCTCGCCGCCCTGGCGGTACAGAAGCTGCGCCCGCATCGGCCGCGCCATCGGTGCCGACATCGCGAACGGAGCTTCCATTACGGTCTTCGCCACACCCTGCGCCAGCGTCACCATGCGCAGCCGCGACGCCTCGCCGCGCCGTTCCACCAGCGTGGCGTGCGTCCCGTCGGGGCCCACGCTCATTCCGCCGGCCGGTTCCCAGCCTTCGGGCACTTCGTACAACTCGCGCTCCTTCAGGTTAGAGACAAGGGATATATACACTGACCGCCCCGCCACGTAACAGAAAGACCGGTTGTCGGGCAGCAGCGTCAGCGTAGAGCGGTCCAGCCCTTCCCGCTCGGTCATTTGCTTCATCTCGCCCGACTTCAAATCCAGACGGAAGCCCTGCGGTGAGCCTGTGCGGTCGCTTCCGCATAGCATCCAGCCGCTGTTGCGCGCGATGCCGCGGTTGTAATAAGCCGTCAGCGTGCTGGAGTAATCCGGCTTGGTCAGCCGGTAAACTTCGAGTTCGGTCAGCGGATCGGAGTAACGCCCGGCCTCGCTGGGAAAAATCGCGCCCTTTGGCCCTTCGGCAAAAATCCGTGTGGCGGCCAGCGCGGAAAGACACAGCGATCTGCGCGTGACACCCATGCTTCTGATGGTAGCAACTCCGCCTGCGCCGCCACCGTCCCATCCGAGCCGCGACCGTGAGGGAGCGCTGCCGCCAATGTTGGCCGAGCTCCTGCCGCACTCCGAAATAGGCGCCAACTTCCGCCAAGCCTCGCGCGGCGCCAGCCCCCCTTCGCTCCGCTCCCTATGCGTTCTTCCCTCCGCGCCTCTGCGCCTCCGCGTCAAAAACACTACCTGTTTGGTTCCGGCTTCCCCGAGTGAGGCGGCGGTCCCCCCCAACCCCGATTCTAAGGTCCCAATCCGAGCCGCGACCGCGCGGCGCCAGCCCACGTCTCTCCGCTCCCTCCGCGTTCTCAGCTGTTGACTTTCCTTCGTCGCCCTCCGCGGTCTTCTCTCCGCGTCTCCGCGCCTCCGCGTCAAATACACTGCCTGTTTGGTTCCGGCTTCCCCGTGTTAGTGAGCGTTGCCCCCAACCCGATTCTTGCCCTCCCTTACACTCGCGGCCCTGCTTGCAGTACCGCTAACACGCTTCCCCTGCGAACGTCTCTCTTTACAGAGTAAAATGGAGTTTGCGGATCCTCCCGTAACGAGACCCCTAAATGTCCTTTATCGATACTTTTCTGCCCAGAGTCTTCGGAACCAAGAACGCACGCGAAGTGAAGGCCATGCTGCCCACGGTGGCCGCAATCAACGCACTGGAACCCCAGATGCGCGAACTTTCCGACATCGACCTGGCCGCTAAGACTATTGAATTCAAAGAGCAAATCG
>JANYJN010000219.1 GCA_025358475.1 Candidatus Solibacter sp. | reverse complement strand
CGACGGCCAGGCAGACGGCGAATAGAGAGAATCGCATAAGGATAGCTGGATCAGTCTACGGATGGAACCCGCTGGTGGGGGAGAAGTTCTGGTTTTCGGCGGAGGAGCAAGTGTCCGGAAATGGGACTAGGTTCGTTTGGTACGGCGGGTGTCGGCCGAAGTGTGCCGTGCCATCCGCGGTTCTGGGTCGGCGGGAAAGCGCGCCGTTGACGCACGCCGCATAGGATAGGGTTTTGAGAAATCATACTCACCTATAGACATGATATCTGACAGGTGCAAGCAACTCATCTGTAACTTATTGATTTTAAATGGATATAGCACAGGAAATGGATATTTGGAGTTCAAGTAGTTAGGGCTGGAATCGAAGGATGGCGCGGTGACCGAAAAAACAGAGCGGTTTGTCAGGTTAGCCGCAAAAGGGGAGGCGAGGCAGAGTGGGTTAGAGACAAAGAAACCGCGACGCGGCGCGGGAGCGGGTGCTGACGACGCAGAGCCGGCGGGTGGTGATTAACTGCACCGGGCAGTGGGGGAAATCGACGGTCACGGCGGCGAAGGCGGTGCATCAGGCGTATACGGTGGCGGGAAGGCTCCCGCCGGTAGTGAGCCCGAGCGTACGGCAGACCGGCGAGTTCCGAGGATCTGCAATCGAAGTTATAGCCGATCGATAGGCGGACGAATATTACCGGGTACCGAAGCGGGGCTTAATTGTAGGTTTGCAGGTATTGGTGCAGCAGGGCCGGTTACAAATCGCGGAGGGGATGAAGGAGGGGGCGACGCTGGTGACGGAGATGGCCGAGATGCGGGTGAGGGTGTCGGCGAGCGCTCACGAGCTGTTTGGGACGCGGCAAAGCGGCGAACACGACGACTTAGTGCTGGCGGTGTCCCTGGCATGCTGGGGAGTAAAAAAAAACGACGCCGATAATAAGAAGGCCGCAGGTTAGGCTGGTTTAAGTGGCGCGGGGGCGGAGGGAGGGGGGGCCACTGCGGTTTGCACCTGGGCCGGTTACAATCACAGTGAACCGGAATGGGAGCCGGCTAGATGATGTTCTACCGCGCAGAATTGAGTCCGACGCCTCGGCCGGATGGCCTGCCGACTGTGGAAATTGGCTTCGGAGAGCCAGCTAACAACGACGAGATCGTTCCCGCCGCCCTGGCAGCGATTGAAAAGCTGAATCTGGCGGGCGGGCGCGGGATTCTGTTCCATGGCCCGGCATCTCTGCCGGTTGCTATGGCGTTGGCCCACGCGGTGGGGCACTTGTACCAGTTTGTGGCTTGTTTCGACCCCAAGCTGGAACGATTCGTCGTCGCGATATCACATGCGCCGGACGTGCGGCCTGGAGACTTGATTCCGTGAAGATCGCGCTTTGTGGGCCTCCACACTCCGGTAAGTCCGTGCTGCGCGAGAGGCTCAAGAGGGCGATCCGAGCATTGGCGCCGAACGTCTATCCGTATGTACTCACCACAAACCCAGATGGAGAGGGCTCGTGGTTCCAGGAAACCTACCGGCGCGATCCTGAGTTGGCCAAACAACTAAAGGCCGCTGCGAAGCAGAAATGGACGCCGGCCCGTGCCGAGTTGTACGCTTCCTGGGTCCGCAACACAACGGCGCCTCTGACCTTTCTTGATTTGGGTGGGATGCCGGACGACTACAACAAGCAGATCTGTTGCGCTGCAACACACGCGATTCTGGTGGCACCGGCGGAGGAGCAGTGGCTACCTTGGCGTGAGTTCTGTGCGGGCTGCGGGCTTGTGGTCTTGGCCGAACTTATCAGCGGCTATGACGACGCGGAAGACAGCGTTGGGTGCGCCGGGGAGCCGTTCCGGGCCACGATCCACCGATTGGAGCGAGGCGATCTGGAAACGGAACGGCCCGCTGTGGAAGCGCTGGCGGGTTACATCCTGGACAAAGTGTAGGCGCGGACGGCTACCACTGGGTCAAGTGTTCCAGGCGGCCATAACCGAAGGAACGTGTGGCCCCGAGGAAGCACTCCCCCAATCCCCCAAACCGAGGGCTCAGTCTAGTGCCCCTTCAAAGGGATGACATCCCGCACGTCCTCGGGACTGGTTTGTACGGATTGCAGGACTCCGCGAGCGACGATTTCAGCGGCGGTTAACGCGGTCTCCGCCTCGCCGGTCCCGGTCACCAGAGGAATATCCTGGCGGAGGTATTGCACGCGCCTGTCCTCGCTTAAGGAGGCAAGAATGACGCCGGCAGACATGGTGGCGGTACCGCCGGTGATATCCACAATCACGTCCTGGGGCCGCAACTTGCCTAGCCGGGTTTCGTATAGATTGCGGGCGCACAAGGCGATCTCGGAGACGTTGTTAGCATCGGGCAGGTCATTGCGCTCGCAGATGGCGCGGTCGCCGCAGAGCAGTTTCACCAAACTGGCGCCCACTGTGAATTCAGCGGTCGTCTGCGGGGTTGTGTTCAGCCAACATTTTCGCAAGGTGCCGGAGTGATACTCCACGGCAACGTACAATGGACCCATATTGCTTTTCAGGATTTCGTGGCGGAGAGCGCCAATCCGCAGAGGTTCGCGGGTTTGCAGCACGGCGTCGACTTCGCGGCGCAGGTCTTCGAGTGTCGCATAACGGCTTGGTGAGCTACCGCGGCCGCGGGGCTTATACTGGCTAAGGTTGAAAATAAGGCCCTGCATTTGGGGCGGGATGGCGGCAGCGCCGATCTCAGCGCGGCCCCGCCACTGTTGGAACACTCTCGCGGTCAGCAGAATCGCGGTTGCCAGCGCGACATAGAAGCAGGACCCAAAGAGGCGTTCGGGCGCTTGTTCGGGTGCTCCCAGGCCCACCAGATGGCCGACCCAACCGCTTAACAGTGGCGCGCTTTCATGGATGAACGCTTCGTAGGCGGCGAAAGTGGCAAGGAAGACAAGAATCTCGATTGTGGTGCGCGGCGTGGCGGGG
>JANYJN010000208.1 GCA_025358475.1 Candidatus Solibacter sp. | reverse complement strand
ACTCCCTCTACTTCTTGAGTTCGATCACTATCACTTCCATGGGTTTGTCGCCGGTATTCTCCGGTAGGTGCTTTCCGGCATCCGCCCAAGTCGCGTCGTGGGCCTTAGTGTCGCTATCCCGCGACGTGCCGTCCGGCAGCGTGAACTTGACGTGGCCGTCGGTCATGTACACCGCCACCGAGGCTGGATGTTCGTGCATCACCGATTTCTCATGCGGCCCGTACTTGGCCCGCAGCACGCGAACCTCGTCATTATTGATGACCACTTTGTAGTGCTTGGGGTCCAATTTGACGGGGTCTAGCGTTGTCTTCGCCGCCGCCCCCGTGCCCGGCTTCAGCTCTACCATGACCGATTCCGCGGCCGCATCGGAAAGATTCTCGTACGCATGCGTCATAACCTTGGTGTAAGTCACGCCGTCGGCTTTGGTACGTTCGTTACTGGTCTTCCCGTCGGGGAACGTGTATTTGGAATCGTCAGTCGTGAACCCCACCGAGACGTAGGCGGGATGCGAATGCATGGGCAGCTTGCTGTGTCCCGGCTCGTTGAACTGAAGCACGCGGACACGGTCGTTTTCAAAGACTACTTTCACTTGCTCAGGCGCTAACTGGACCACATCCTGGGCGAAAGCGGCGACTGCGGTAAGGGCCACCACCATTGGGAACAGACCACGCATAACCTGATTGCCTCCTGGACCTGGAACACGATGCGTTCTACAGGGCAGGCTTAGTATATACAGCAAGCCTGCCAAAGTGAAGCATTTTTATTTGGCTCGAAGCGCTAAGGGAATAGCAGTACCATACGTAACGGTCGCGCGCCGGCCGCCTGGAAATGGGTGCCCTGCCGCTGGCCGGAAAGACCCGTAAACCGGCCGCAACGGATGGGGCGATGGTGGATGAGTGGTCGGCCACTCGTACAAGGCTCGGATGCCGCTCTCCTGTGGGGGATACGCCCGGATTCGCTTGGATGAATGCGTATCCCCCCTTGCTTTTCGCTTCTAGCCCGGTCCGTCCGGCCCGTTGTGACAGCTATAGCATCCAATCACCGTGCCGCGCGGGAACGATCTCCCCGACAGCGTGCGGTCGCCCTGCATTTTCGACAGGATCGTTCCGCGGTAGTCCGTCCCATGGCAGGGCTGGCAGGTAGCTTGGTTGCCGTTCGCCGCGTCGTTGTGGTCATTGACCCAGGAGGCGCCGATCGGGTGCATTCCATGCGGCCCGCCGGTGATGGTGGTAGGCACCGAACCGTGGCACGCCGCGCACTCGGCGAGCGTTCCCACATGCCCTTGCAGGGTGATGCTTTGGACGTTGTCGTTGACCGTCGGCGTAGGGAACTCGGCATGCGTGGAGCCGTGGCAGGCTTCGCACTGCAAGCCGCCGTGGCCCTTGGAGAAGCGGTACATTGAAAGCCCTGTGGCCGGCGTGTTGGCATTGGTGGCGAACGTCTGGTCGGCGGCGACGCGCGCCGTCGTGCCGCTGGTGAACACGGAGGTGTAAACGATCTGTCCGCTGTTAGAGGTCGCGGTCCCCGTGTGGCAGCCTTGGCACGCGGGTTCGTTGAGCCATCCCTGTCGCGTTGGGACGGCCATCGCGCTCATCGGTCCATGGCAACTCTGGCACTCTACGGCGTTGGCCCCAGTGCTGGTCTTGAGGGTACCCATGGCCCCGCGCACGCACTGCGTCTGGGGCCCCGGATGGCAGAGATAGCAGGATTCGCGCGTCGTGGTGCTCTCCATGGTTTGACTGGTGCCCGGCAGGGTCACTGTGGAGTGCAGCCCGTGCATCGAAGTAGTCAACGGCGGTACGGCCGGGTAGCCCGCCAGAGAAAGCGCGTTTGATCCGTGGCAGGAGGCGCACAGGAAAGGCCTGATCGCGGACTGCGCTTCCAGCCCGGAAGCGCTGTAGCCCCGAGCCGCGGAGGCCGCCTGGAATAGCGAAGTGGTACCGAAACGGTCGTCGTGTTTTCGCAGGATGTTCAGCTTCACATCCCTGGCCAGGTTTCCGTTGTTGACCCAGCCGTTGGAAGGCCGCGCGCCGGTGGTGCCGGTGTTGGACGCGTGGCAGGCGCCGCAGGTCATCTCATCGGAAATCGGCAGCACGATATCCGTTGTGGCCACTACCGTTCCGCCCTGGTTTTTCGCCACCAGGCGCATCATCGGAAAGTAGTTCGTCGGGTACGGTGCCGTGGCCGCATCCGCATAGTTCGTCATCGGAATGCCCTCCGCCAGCCACGTGTTGTCGGTGACGCTGAACTTCATGCCTTGCGGCGTGTTGCCTGCCCCCGGCATGGCGAAACCTTTCAGCCCCACGTCGTTGGCGAGCGCTCCAAAGCCCAGCGCCGCCGCGTACTGCCAAAAATTCGTCTTGGGCGCCGAGGTGGTATTCATCGTGTTCGTGAGCGGGTCGTTGATCGCCTGGTAAGTTACGGTATATCCTGCTGGGTCTATCACCAGCTTTCCGTCGCTGTCCATGAGGTGCGCGTGAATCGTGTTGTACGGCGGCAAGACGGCGAAAACGCTGTAGTCCTGGCCGTCGTCACAGTGCATTCCCAGGTCGTTCCAGCCGGTCAGCTTGAAGGCTGTGCCACCCCCGGTGCTGGCCGTGTTAACCCCAAACGTTACCGGCACGCTACGGGTGGAACCGTTGGCGACAATCGAAATCGAGCCGCTATAGGCCCCCGCGACAAGCCCCGCGAGGCTCACCGAAACCGTCAGTGTGCGGTTCGTAGTGAGTGCGCCCGAAGGCGAGATGCTCAGCCAATTACCGCTGCCCTGGATGGATGCGCTGGCCGTGAAACTGGTAGTGCTGCCAGCGGTTACCGACAAGGTCTGCGGCCCTGGAGCGCTGCTGTTCAGCGTTCCGTTGAAAGTTAGCGAGTTCGGCGATATCGTCACAGTGCCGGCCGCTGGGTTGACCACCAGGGTCACCACCGCCGTTCGGATGACACCGCCGGAGACTACCGAAACGCTTCCGCTGTAGCTGCCCGCCGCCAAGCCCGCCGGGTTCACCGAAACCGTCACGGTGCGGTTGGTAGTGAGCGCGCCTGAAGGTGAAATGCTGAGCCAGTTCGCGCCGTTGCCCTGGACCGCGCTGGCCGTGAAATTGGTGGCACGTGTGGCGCTCACCGTGAGGCTCTGCGCACTGGGCGCCGCCCCACCCGCAGTCGCGTTGAAGGCGAGGGACGCGGGGCTCAGCGTAACCGCGGTGGTCGCTTGCGCCACCGCGAACCTGACACCAACGGTCTGCGTGCCGTCAGACGTACCTAGGGAGATTGTTCCGTTATAGGTGCCCGCGGCAAGCCCGGCGGGATTCACGGAGACGGTGAGGTCCTGGTTCGTCTGCAGGTCGCCGGATGGTGAGATGCTTAGCCATGTTGCGCCTCCGCCCTGAACAGATGCGCGGGCGGTGAATTCGGTGCGGCCGGATGCCCGCACCGGCAGCGTCTGGGATGGTGGAACCCCGCCCCCCGCTGTGGCAGTGAAAGTCAACGAAGTGGGGCTGAAGATTAGTCTGCTGTCGCCCCCCTCCTGCGCCATCGATGCCCAGGCGAACCCGACCATCAGGGCTGTAAATCTGAAAATCAAACGCGAACGTGGCATTTTGCCTCCCTTCTCTGGTATCCTTCTTTACGTGGTTGGTCCCATACTATGCATTTATGCGCATATAGTCAATGTAACATTTACCGAAACTCCCGCATTTCCGGGGTGTTTTCCGCCTTTGCGTTAGGATATGGTCACGGTTATGAAATCCGGAGCACTTGCATTGCCAGATGAGATGGTGGAAGCCGTGGCGCGCCGGTTCCGCCTCCTGGGGCAGCCCGTGCGGCTCCGCCTGCTGCAACTGCTGGAATCGGGCGAGCACAGCGTCAATGAACTAGCGGAGAAACTGAAGGGCAACCAAGCCAACGTTTCGCGCCACCTGACGGCAATGCACGAAGGCGGCCTTTTGAAGCGCCGGCCCGACGGTACCAGCGTGTATTACTCGATTGCGGACCCAATGGTCTTTCCGCTCTGCGAACTGGTTTGCAGAAGCACGCAGGAACAAATCCGAATTCAATTGGGCGCGCTGAAGGCCTCGGCACGGAGAGGGCGCAGAGTAGCGCCGCAGCGCTCCCGGACTACAAGCCATTCAGCCTGAGCCTTCCCGGAGCCGCACGCCGCTGTCCGGGGTGCCGGCCGTTTTTCCAGAGCCGGCCGGCCACACGAATTATATCAAGGCCGTCTTCGAGTTTCCGCCGGTGATCGGGATGGTGGAGCCCGGCGAAATTGACCTGAATGTACGAGGGGCGTTCAGACTTGTACAGCCGCTCCACCGGCACGCTGATGGCCTGCAAACGCCCCGGTCAGGTGGGGCTCGATGGCGCGTCGGTCGCCCGGCCGTATGCCGCGACTGTTTCTCCGGCGCCTCCGAAGAGATGACCTGACCCCGCCGAACATGTCACCCCGCCGGGCAGGACGTCGCGGACCAACAGCGGGTCCGGAGGCGATTTCCTGACCGGCTGCAAGATTATCGTCATTCGTCGAAACGCCCCCTGAGCGTCATGAGCACTTTATGGCACCCAGCCATGCGAAAATAGTAATTTGAAGATCGTATCCACTGGTATCTACTACGCGCTCGCGCTCTCTGCCGCCGGGGCCATTGTTTTTTGGCTGGCGGGAGCGTGGTATGCGGCCCCAATGGGCATATTGGCGCTGTTCTGCCTTTATTTCTTCCGCGATCC
>JANYJN010000205.1 GCA_025358475.1 Candidatus Solibacter sp. | reverse complement strand
CAGCGCCGGCCGTGAAGTCTTTTCCCGGCAGTTACTCGACGGCTTCGGCTTCGACGTCGAAGTTCTGTTCATCGCCAAAAAACTTGGGTTTAAATCGGTGGAAGTCCCCGTGCGATGGGACAACGTGGAAGGTAGCAAGGTCAGCCTGCTGCTTGGCTTCGTGGCTTTCCTGGACCTGTTGAAAGTCCACCGCAACGCTCTCCAGGGCAAGTATAAATAGTGGCATGAGTTGCTCACGACACCCAGTGGGCGTCTCGAAGAGTGAAAATCTTGCAGCCCGTCCGGAGATCGCTCCCGAAGGGTCGCGGCTCGGATTGAGGAAGGCCGCGCCTTGTGCATTAGAGCGCCAGTTCGGACAATCCTAGGGCAGCCCCGCGCTCACACCTTGATGATGACTTCACGGAGCCGTTCGCGCGTCAGGAAAAACTTGACGCTCTCGAACCGGGCAAGCAGCTTCTCCAAGCTACGGTTGTTGTACAACTGCGCCGGCCGCCGCATGCCCTGCCGCACGATTTCGAGCGAATTCAGCTGGTCGATGCGGAAGGTGTAGCAAGGCACGGCATCCTGCTTGTCGTCGGAGTGGAAGAACGCCAACATGTAGGCCTTCGGCCGCACAATGTGGTGCAAGCGCTCCACCACGGCGTTCAACAGGACCGGATTCAAGTACTCCAGCACATCCCAAACCAGCACGCCGTCGAAGTGCCCCGCGGGATAATCCAGCGTCTGCTTCAGGAAGTATTCGATCCGCCCCGGGTTGGTCTGATCGACCGTGTCGTCGGCCCCAAACGCCTCGTTGAGCATGCGCAGGAAATCTTCCGAATAGAGCCGATGGCCCAGGTCTGTGATGAAACTCACATTCTTCTGCGTGGCGCCGCCCAAATCGAGGATGGTGAGCCCGCTGGTGTCGCGGATTTGTGTGAAAAACTCTTCCAACCCGCGGCTGGGCCGCACCGACAGTGTTGCGGCGGCTGCGCTCCCGTTCAGCGGCGCCTTGCCAGCGGGCGGGGGAGGTCCGCCGCGACCTTGTCCTCCGCGAGATCCGCGAAAAAATTCCTTCAGCGGCTCCAGCATAAAAAAAACGCCTTCAAACTAACGCTTCATCTCCGAAGCGTTTCCCGCCCCCGGGGCATTTGCCACGGCGGCGACCTGCGGCGCCGGAGCGGACGCCTGCGCCTTGGCCGCCACCCCCTTGACGGGTTCCGGCTTGACGATGTCGATGCTGCCCTTGAAATACGCGCCATCCTCGATGATGATGCGCGCCGTGCGGATATCCCCGGTCAGCCTGGCATCCTTGCGGATTTCAATCTTCTCGGTGGCCTCCACGTTTCCCTGAATGTTGCCGAGCGCTACTACTTCGCGCGTCTTGATGGTCGCGCGAACGGTCCCGTTCGGCCCGATTGTCAGCTTGTGCTCAAGGGCTTCGACGGTGCCTTCCACTTCGCCATCTATATATAGATCTTCGCGGCTGAAGATCTGGCCAACTACTTTGACGGCCTTGCCAATGGTGGCCGCACCTCCGCGAGGCTCCGCCTCAATTCGGGCCGGGGGCATACTGGACACGGTTGATGTCTCCTTCCGTACTTCGACGGCGTTGTGTACCGAAACCTGATTCGCCGGTGGCGCCGGCGGCGTGTAAGAAGGCCGAGGCGGTTCGTCTTCTCGCTTTTTATTCCACATGTTTCCGCCTTCCTTTGGTTTGAATGAATACGATCATGGCACTTTCTTCTCCTAGCATAAGGGGGCAAGCCCGGAAAGGCAATCTCCGGTCTGGGCGATCTGGCTTGTTTGGCACCAACGTGGGGAACCTCACGTTATAATCCAACAGTATGCAGCGTCTCGCTATCTCACTACTTTTAGCATATTCGGCGACTGCCCAGAGCAGTGTCAACGCCGCCCGGGTGGATCGCCTGCTCGAACGCGCCGTGGTGATCGACCTCCATGACGACACCCCGCAGATGATCCTCGACGAAGGCTACAACCTCGGCGAAAAGCACGACTACGGCCAAGTGGATATTCCCCGCATGCGCACCGGGCACGTTTCCGGCCTGTTTCTCTCCCTCTGGACGGATTCCGACCGCTACACGCCGGGGGAATCGATGCACCGCGCCTTGCAGCTAATTGACGCCGTGCGCCGCGAAATCGCCCGCCATCCCGGCGACGTGGAGATGGCCACCACGTCCGCCGACATCCTGGCCGCCCGGAAGCGCGGCCGCATCGCCATCCTGATGGGGCTGGAAGGCGGCTACGCGATCGATTCCGACCTTTCGGTGCTGCGCTCCTTCGCCGAGTTGGGTGTCCGCTACGTCACCCTGACCCACACCAACCATACGCCGTGGGCCGATTCGGCGAGCCTCGCCGGCACGCACAACGGGCTGACCGATTTCGGACGCCAGGTGGTGCGTGAAATGAACCGGCTGGGAATGATGGTGGATATTTCCCACGTGAGCGACAAGACGTTTCTGGACGCGCTGGAAACCTCCTCGGCGCCGCTGATCGCCTCCCATTCTTCCAGCCGGGCGCTGGCCAACGCGCCCCGCAACATGACCGACGACATGTTGCGCGCGCTCGCCGCGAAGGGTGGCGTGGTGCACATCAACTACTATGAAGGTTTCCTGGACAACGGCTTTGCGGAGCGCGAAAAGGTTTTGAAGGCGGAGCAGGCCGAGCAGAACGCGATCGACGACCGGACACCCAAGTTCGGCGATCGCAGCCAGAACGGCCCCGCCGTCCGCAAGATCAACGCCCGGCGCATTGCTAAACTGGGGCGCCTGCCGCTGAGCCGGCTGTTGGACCATTTTGAGCATGCCGTAAAGGTGGCGGGTGTAGACCACGTCGGGTTGGGCTCCGATTTCGACGGCGCCGACGACCTGTTTCCGGAAGGCATGGAGGACATCTCGAAGACACCCAACCTGGTTCGCGGCCTGATGGAGCGCGGCTTCTCCGACGAGGACATCCTCAAGATTCTGGGCGGCAACACGCTGCGCGTGATGCGCGAAGTGGAGCAGGTATCGCGGCGGCTGAAGGCGGAGGCTGGCGCGAATCGGTAAGTGCTTGGCGGCGGGGCTGGACGCTCTCGCCGGCAGAGTTGCCCCTGGGCTCCCGATTGCGCTATTCTGAGATCTCGATCATTCTGTAAGGATTAGATTTAGCGAAGATGGCGAATACATATTCCGCACTCAAGCGAGTGCGTCAGACGGAACGGCGCACGGAAGTCAATCGCAAGAACAAATCGCGCCTGAGGCACCAGATTCGCGCGATGCGTCGCGCATTGACGGCCAAAGATGTCAAAGCTGCCTCGGAACTGCTGTCGCCGACGTTCTCGGTGATAGACCGTTCCGCTAAAAGCGGCATTATCAAGAAGAACACGGCGGCGCGGTACAAAAGCAAGCTGCACCTCCGCGTAAAGGCGCTCGCGGCCTAGCTCACCAGTTCCATAATAAAGGTCTCCATAACGATGCGGTCGTCGGGACGCGCATCGCGGAGACCTTTGTCCGCTTTGTAGATCAATCCCAGCGCGCGCTCCATTTGGGGCTTGTTGAACTTGCTTACCGTCTGGTAAACCTGTTCGGCCCGCGACCCCCACATCGCCACTCCCAGCCGCGAGAAATGTCCCTGAATCTGCTGTGAACTCTTCAACCCCGCTTCCCGCGCCACCAGCGCCATGCGGAACTGCGTGGAGAGGAATGCCAGCGCGAGCGGCAAATATTCGCCCTCCCGCGTGAGGGTTTCGAGGATACCCAGGGCGCGCGCCCGGTCGCGGCGGCCCAGCGCGTTGACCAGCGCGAAAATGGTGGTGGCGCGCGCGTCCGGCACCAGCGCCGCGATATCCTCCACGCCAATCACACGATTGCCGGCGAACAGGGAGAGTTTCTCGATCTCCACCGCCACCCGCGCAATCTCAGCGCCCAGCGCCTCGATCAGCAGATCCAGCGCCGCCGGCTCCATCTGGAAACCGGCCCGGCGGATGAGCGCCTCGGCCTCGCTCCGCGCTTGCTGGGGCGAGTATTTTTCCAGTTCCACCACCTCGGATATGGCGCCGTAAAACTTCCGCACGCGATCCTGCCTGCGCTTGTCTTCGCCCTCGAACTCGTAGCGGATCGCCTCGAACACCAGCGTCACCCCGGGGGTGGGGTCCTTAACGTAGGCGGCCAGCGGAGCCGCGTCGCCGCCTCCCGCCGCGCCGCCCGATTCGCCTTCCTCGTCATCGGCCACGCGTCCCCGGGGCAGCGCCATTTCCGCGTTCACAACCCAGATCACCCGCTCGCTAGAGAACAGCGAGAGCGCCCGCGCGTCGTCCAGAATTTCGGCTAGCGTCAGTTCCCGCAGGTCGTGCTGGCTCACCGCGTCCGCCGGCACCGTACCCACGAGGGCGTCCTTGATGCGGCGCCGTTCGTACGCTTCCGGACCCAGCAGCAGCGTGACCGGCGGCACCGTCCCTTTTTTCACCCGAGCCTGGAATTGGGCCGGCGTCATCAGAACTTCTCCAGCATGCCGCTAACTACGCTTCGGGCCACGCTCCTGCTCAGCCGCTCCATGGCGGTGCCGCTTTCGTCGAAGTAGGCTTTCGGATCGATCGAGATCTCATAGCGCTCGCGATATTCCGTGCCGCTCCGCTTGAAAAGCACGGCGCCCGTGGCGCGATTGGTCAGCGTGATGTTGAGCGTGACCACCGCCTCCACCGTCGTGCTCCGCCCGCCCGCCGAGATGGTAGGGTACGCCACGAAGTTGTGGACCGTGCCCGTCAGCACCGCGTCCGCCTGATTTGGATCGGCGACAATCTTGTACCCCGTCCGCGATAGCAACTCCCGGCCGATGTCCGTGGGCAGCAGGCGCGCCAGTTTGTAGCGCGAAGTCACGTTGCCGAACGCCGGAATGGCGATGGTTCGGATCGTCTTGGGCAGCATATCGCCGTGGCCCGATACGTGATACCCGCATGCGGCGGTAAGCGCGAGTAGGAGTGAGGCCATGGCGATTCGGAATGTGGATTCACCGCAGAGACGCAGAGAGCGCAGAGGAAGCGCAGAGAAGGCCGACGCGAAATCAACGGAAGCAGCAGGTTCCCCAGCTTCCGTGGACGCGCCCTGGGGAACGGGTGAAACCTGCGCCTTGCTCTGCGTCTCCGCGTCTCCGCGGTGAAGGCTCCTCATACCAGTTGCCGCGCCACCGCCACCGCGTTCTCCGCCGCGAGCCTCACGTTATCCGCCACGAACCACAGCCACGCCGCCTCCGCGTGATTGCGATCCGCCGTGATCGCGCCCACCGCGATCCCTCCCTGTCCGGCCTGCCCCACGTTGCTCGGCGGCTCGAAATCGCCGCCCCGCACTTCTATGCCGTCGGTCGCCAGCCAGCTTTCGAGCATTTTCATATCCGGCGCGTCCACGAACTTGACCCACGCCGAAAAGCTGTAGCCGTGAAACACCGGCGCCTGAATCAGCCGCAGCGACGGCATGGGCACCCCTGCGCCATCCCCCGGCAACGCCAGCAGGCTCGCCAGGTGGCGCTCAATCCGCATCTCGGTGGCTTCCAGCGGCGCCGGTGCGTCCTCGCCGTATCGCGCCAGCAGGTTGAAGCTGAGCTGCGTGTCGAAGACCGCCTTGGGCAGGCTCTTGAATGAGAGCACGCTCACGGTCTGCTGTTGCAATTCATGCACCCCCAAGACGCCGTGTTCGCTGGCCGGAGCGAAGATCTGGATCACCGAACTGCGCACCGGGTCGTTGGCGTGCAGCCTGCGCAGCAACAGCGCTATGGCGATCGCCGCCGGATGCGCGATGACGTGCACCGCCGTGTCTTCCACCCTAAGCGTCTCCACCAGCGGCGCGCGCAGCCGCGCGTCCGGCCGCTCTTCCGCCGCGTACGTCAGGTCGATCACCGCCGCATCCGGCTCTGCGCCCAGCAGCTCCAGCGTCTGCCGGCTGGATTCCGCATTGCCCGCCAGAATGACCGCTCGCGCGTCCACCAGGCTTTCCGCGTTCAGTAAGTTGACGATGCTGGCCTCGTCGCCCACCCGCGTCAGGGCGCCGGACTCTTCCTCCGCCGCCGCCACCAGGCGCAGGCCGAAATCCGCGCCGCTGGTGGCCACGATGTCGCGCACCTCGCGGGCGAGCAGCGTTTCGCTGCCGATGAGGGCAACCGTTCGTGAGTTAGGCAATCTTGATCTCCGGTGCCGGCGGCGTGGGTTTCAAGCGGCGCCGCAAAATGCCGCCAAGGCGGATCGCGATGCCGCTGGCCACGTAAGCCGTGGATAGGGCGAGAAACATGAGTTGGGCGTAGTTAAAAAGGCCGATGATGAACCCGCCCACAAGAATAACGATGAGCGGCGAATACGCTTTGCTGAAACTGATCCCTTTGAAGCTGTAGTAGCGCCACGTGCTCACCATCAGGAATCCGAGCAGCGCCAGCAGCAGCAGCCAGGCCAGCGACAACGGCCACCACACCAGTGGTTGCGAATCGCAGGCCCACACCACGGAAGCGACCATCGCCGCCGCCGCCGGAATGGGCAGTCCCACGAAATACTTGCGGTCTGGCCGGCCCGGGTTTTTCGGAATGGGATTTACCTGCACGTTGAACCGCGCCAGGCGGCACGAGCCGCACAGCAGAAACAGGAACGCAATCAAATATCCCGCGTTGAAAATCTGCCCCCGCATCTTTTCGCCGATGAGCGGTTCGATGAACTGCACCCCCCACGCAAACGCCAGCACCGCCGGCGCCAGTCCGAAGCTGATCACGTCGGCCAGCGAATCCATCTCCCGGCCGAATGCGCTGGTGGTGTTCGTCATCCGCGCGATCCGCCCGTCCAGCCCGTCCAGCACCACGGCGGCGATGATGGCCTGGGCCGCCACCGTGAAGCGCTCGGCGGCGCCGGCGGATCCGCTCGCCGCCAGCATGGCTCCCTGGAAGCAGCGCAGGATGGAGATGTACCCGAGCAGGATGTTGCCCGCCGTGAAGAGCGTCGGCAATGCGTAGGCCGCCTTACGCGGCCGGTGGTCCGGGGAATTGGGGTCTGCCAGCCGGTCTTTGAGACTCATGGGGATTTCCGATCGAGCCGTTTTGCGATGATGCTGGAGCCTGCGGCCACACGCTCCCCGAGCCGGACGGTGATTTCCCACTCCGGTCCGAAAAGTACGTCGCACCGCGAGCCGAATTTGATGAGCCCGATGCGCTCGCCCTTAGCCACCTGGTCGCCCGCTTTCTTATTGCATACAATGCGGCGTGCGATCAGGCCGGCGATCTGTTTGAAGATGACCGTGGTGCCGTCGCCCTTCACGGTGACAATGTTCTGTTCGTTATCCCGCGAGCATTCTTCGCGGCTGGCCACCAGAAACTTGCCTTCTTTGTACTCCACCTTCCGGATCACCCCGCCGATGGGCGTGCGGTTCACATGAACGTCGAAAACGTTCAGAAAGATACTGAGCCGGTTTCCCCCGCCCTCCGCTTTCACGGCCACAACCTTGCCGTCGGCCGGCGATACCGCCACCGGGCCCGGCGGAATTGTCCGCTCCGGATCGCGGAAGAAATAAAGGCAGAACAGCGCCAATATGCCCATTGGGGCCGCATACCACGCTCCCGCCAGCCAAAAAACAATGGCCCCGGCGGCAGAGAGCGCGAGCGCGTAGTAGATACCAGTGGATACGATCTTCAAA
>JANYJN010000149.1 GCA_025358475.1 Candidatus Solibacter sp. | reverse complement strand
TGGTCTGGCAGAACGCGGTGAGAAGCTGGCCCGGAACCAGCCCTTGGAGTGGCACCTGCACTGCACTCTGAGATGGTCGGGAGACCAGGCACCTGTCGCCTCGCGGCCCACATTATGTGGACGCCGATTGGAGTTAAGGCTTCGAAGGCCCCAACACCCTGGCGTCGACGATTCCCCGAGCCTCGTCGATGGTGACCAGGCGGTTGGAAGCAACCGCTTTGAAACTCTGACGGATGCCGCTGGGCCAATGCACCTCTACGTCGGCGGTCTGTTCGGGACCGAGGCCAAAGTGCAGGCGCCGGTCATTCACGGACAGGAAGCCCGCCTGCCCGGTCACCTCCTGGACCTGTTGGCGGCCGCCATAACGGACCACCGCCCGGGCGCCGATGGCGCTGCGATTGGATTTGGTAGCGTTGAGCTTCAACTTGAGCCAGCGGTTGTCCCCTTTGACATCGTTGCGCAGAAGCGAAGGCGGTTCGTTGAGGTTGACGATCAGAATGTCGAGATCGCCATCGTTGTCGAAATCGCCGAAGGCGCAGCCGCGGCTGGAGTGCATAGCGCTTACCGCAGGCCCGCCCTCCTCCAGTAGCTCTTCGAACCTGCCGTTGCCCAGGTTGCGAAACAGCACGCGCGGAGTCCGCTGAGGATATTGCGGGAGCTTCTTTTCCACCTCAGGGTAGACGCTGCCAGTCACCCAGAACAGGTCGGGGTAGCCGCTATTGTCGAGATCGAGGATGGCAGCGCCCCAGCTCACGTAACGGGTCTCGACACCCAGGCCGGAGCGAATGGTGACATCCTCGAAGCCCCGCTTGCCACGATAGGCATAGAGGCCGGCAGTGTCTTCATTGAAGTGCGTCTTCAGAATGCCGAGGGTGCCGTCAAGATTGAAGTCCCCAATACCCAGCCCCATGCCTGCCTGTTCCTGGCCGTCCTCGTTGAGCGCCACCCCCATCTCGATGCCACTCTCGGTGAAGGTCCCGTCCTTGTTGTACTTGAAGAACAGGCTGGGAGTGGAATCGCAAGCGACGTAGATTTCAGGCCAACCATCGTTGTCGAAATCCGCGGCGACAGCGGTGAGTCCAAAAGAGCCGGTGGCTTTGGCGATGCCCGACGAAACGCTGATATCGCTGAAGGTGCCGTTGCCGTTGTTGCGGTACAGCATCTGGGTCTCGGACTGCAGGCCGCGCGGGCCGCAGTTGACGGGCACGCCCTTGAAATTGCAGATATTGTCCTTGCCCGTAGCCGGGATGATCTTGGGATCGAAATTCAGATAATTGGAGACGAATAGATCCAAGTTGCCGTCCCGGTCGAAATCCACGAAGGTGCAGCCGGTTCCCCACCGATTACCTTCGTGAAGCAAGCCTGCCTGTCTGGTGACGTCGGTGAAGGTGCCGTTGCCATTGTTGCGGTAGAGGATGTTCTGGGGCCAGCCCGTAATGAAGATATCCTCGAAGCCATCGTTGTTGTAGTCTCCAATGGTTACGCCGCAGAACCAGCCCAAACGCGTCAGTCCGGCTGGCGCGGTGACATCCGTGAAGGTGCCGTTGCGGTTGTTCTTGTACAGGCGGTTCGTGGTACCCGGGGGAGCTCCTTCCCAACGGGTGCCGGTGAGCACGAGGATGTCGAGCCAACCGTCGTTGTCGTAGTCGAAGAAGGCGGCGCCGCAGCCAATGGCCTCCAAAATATAGGCATTCCGGTCTACCCCGCCGTAGATCACGGGGGCTGAGAGGCCGGCGGCGGCGGCAACGTCCGACAGCGATGCCAGGAAGGGCAGTCCCGAACTCTTGCCGCGGGCTTTGGCTGTGACTCCGCGCGAAGCCATCTGCCCGTGCGCGGGCAGCGAGGCAGCGACTAGTGTACCTAGGAGACCTCTTCGAGTCATGGGGCGGCTGCCTCCGATTGTAACCGATCACAGGGGCTCGGCCGATTTATGGAAACGCTTTCAGTTAAGTTCTAATCTTCTACCTAAATTCGGGTGGTTCCAAGTTCGTATCCGGCTCTGTCTAACGCGTGGAAATAGGGTAAACTTATTACGATAAATACCAAGTATTCAATAATATAAAGCACATTTCAAAGTCTAACAACCTGGGCCGCCAGCCAGGGGGGAACGGGCTTTTCTGAAAACGGTTCCATTTTTTTGTTGACTTCCGTACAGTTCTCCTTTATAAGTGTCGGTGAGGCAAGATAGCCTACGCGCAGGGTTGGGCCACGCCGTCGGGTGGTACGCCGGTATGCACTTTACGGATTACCCAGCGAGGAGAGATGAGTATGAAGCTATTTCGCACGCTGACTCATTGCACCATGTCGTTGCTGACCGTCGCGGTATGCGTCAGCTCCTGCTTTGGTCAATTTGGCAGCGGTATTCAAGGTACGGTGCAGGATCCCAGCGGAGGATTTGTCGCAAATGCGACCGTGAGCCTCCTCAATACGGAGACTCAGGTCAGTTCCAAGACCAAGACCAACGATAGTGGAAGCTACCGGTTCATCAGCCTCGCCCCAGGGGCGTACACGATCACAGTGGAGGCGGCGGGATTCTCCAAAACCGCTGTCAACATCAAGCTGGAGACGGGCCAAACCCTAGACTTGCCCGTGGCGGTGGCTGTTTCGGCGACAAGCGAACAACTGGTGGTGACCGGCGAGGCGCCGGTCCTGAACACAGCGGAGACGCGCAACCAGCTTACGCTGGAGACCCAGGCGCTGGCGCAGCTCCCAATGGCGGGCCGCAGCATGATTTCGCTGGTGACCACCGCCCCTGGCGCGGTGGGCCGTGGCGTCACGGCGGGTGGCAGCCCTGGCTCCGGCGTCGACAATTTTTCGACCGAAACTCAGGTGGACGTTAGTGCCAATGGCGTGGGTTCGGTGGGAAACATGTACGTCATCGACGGGCTGGATATTTCGAGCGCCATCCGGCCCGGCGTGTTGAACATGACGCCGAACCCGGATTCCATTCAGGAAACCAGCATTCAGACCAACACCTTCTCGGTGGAATACGGGCGCGCCAGCTCCATCCAGATGCTGATGACCACCAAGAGCGGCACGGAAGGGTTCCACGGCAATATCGCCGACTATTTCACCGACCAGAAGCTGGCGGCAGGCACGATTTTCGTCCACAAATATGCGCCGTACCACTCCAACAATGTATCGGCCACCGTCGGCGGCCCGATTGTCCCGAAGAAGCAGTTTTTCTTTTTCTTCTCGTACGAGCCGCTGCGGGCCTCCAGCGCGACGGGCAACGGAATCGTCACTTATGAGGACGCGGCCTTCACCAACTGGGCCAAGCAGAACTTCCCGAACACGCTCGGAACCAAACTGCTGACCAGCTACGGACCCACAGGCGCGGTGACCACGGGAGTGGCCAAAACTGCCGCCGACCTGTTCCCCGGCACCTGTGGCACCAGCGCCACCAATTTACTGCCGTGCTCCACGCCGATGGTCGACACCGGCATCTTCAACAACACCAGCTTTCGCAATGGCACGCAGTACATGGGGCGTATCGACAAGTACTTCAGCAAGGATCGCTTCTACGGTTCCCTGTACAAGACCCGCTTGGATGCGGGCGGCGGAGCGATCCGGCCGGCCTTCAAAGCGACCGACTGGTATACCGGGTATACGTATCAGGTAAACGAGACTCATACGTTCTCCGGGACCACGGTGAACGAAGCGTCTTTCTCCGCCATGCGCGTGGAGGGCATCCTCGCCAAAACGGGTCTGTTTACCGTTCCGTCGATCGGTGTTTCCGGCCAGGGCATCGGATTCGGCAACGGCTTCGCACAGGGCGATTTCATCCAGCACAACTATCACTGGCGCGATGTGCTGACCCACATCCGGGGCGCCCACACGTTAAAGTTGGGCTACGACGGGTGGTTTGGCGACGACGTGGAGAATTTCCAGGGGCCCCACTCCCAGCCGAACTTTGCGTTCAACAGCCTGCTGGATCTGGTAAAGGATGCGCCCAACACGGAAAGCGCCGTGGCTTACGATCCGCTGAGCGGAAAGCCGGTTCTGTGGGATTGGAATGCGGCCTCCAAGACGCACGGCATTTTCGTTCAGGACGTGTGGAAGGCGCGCGATCGCTTGACCCTGACGCTGGGCATCCGCTGGGACGATTTCGGCAACCCGTATTCGCGCAGCCCGCTGACCGCTTTCGGCAACTTCTTCCTGGGGAAAGGTTCCACGCAAGCGGAGCAAGTGGCCAACGGCGTGATGAGGGTGCAATCGCCGGTATTCAACCACTTCCAGCAGGCCTGGAGTCCGCGGCTCGGCTTCGCGTGGTCGCCGGACAAGTCGGGGAGTTGGGTGGTTCGAGGCGGCGCCGGCATGTTCCACAATTGGGTCACTCCGGCGAACTCACAGGAAGAGTTCCGCGGAAATCCGCCGGGACCCATTTACCCCACGTTCTTCGCCGGTGGGACGCCGGCTCCTCTGTTCGTGCTGGGCACCAGTGACAAACCGCCGTTCGGTTTCACATACCCAACCCTGCCGCCCCGCCAACTGGACGCACACGGGGGAATTGCCGGGCTCCAGTTTGGCGTGGGTGCGATCAACCCGAACCTGAAAACGCCGATTGCTTACAACTACACGCTCAACCTGGAACGTAGGATCGCCAAGGACTTTGTTGCCGTGGCCGGTTATTCCGGATCGCGCGGAACCAACTTGCTCTCCGGCGGCGGACAGCAGTTCAACGTCAGCTACGGGGTGGATATCAATGCCTTTGCCGGCGACTTGATCCAGCACAACAGCATCGTGCCCACACGGCTGAATCAAAGCTTCGGCGGAATCTACTATACCGACCACGACCGCGATTCGCACTTCAATGCGCTGATCGTGGGAGTGCGAGGCAGGGTCGGGTCGCGGGCCTTTGTCAATGCATACTACACGCGCTCCGCTTCCCTGGACAACACACAGGTCTACCCGACAGCCATCAACGTGGGCCAGTACATGGCGCCATCGGCATGGGACGCGCCGAACCGGTTCTCACTGACCTGGAGCTATGAGGTTCCGGGCGTGAACCACGGCATGGGTTTCGCCGGACGCGTTACGGGAGGATGGAGCATCAGCGGCACCACGATCCTGCAGAGCGGGAACCCGTACACGGTCACGGCCTTCAATCCCTTCATCCCCGTAAAGGACGCTACGGGCAAATTCACCGGCCTGGCCCCCAATAGCGGCGATTACAACGCGGACGGGAATAACCTGGATTATCCGAACGTCGGCAGCTATGCTACGCCGCACGGCCGGAAGGATTATCTAACCGGCGTTTTCGCATCCTCGAACTTCAGCATCCCGGCGTTGGGAACCCAGGGCAATGAGAAGCCCTTCGGGTTCCGCAACCCCGGGTACGCACAGACTGACCTCAACCTGGCAAAAGCCACCCGCATCACGGAGCGCCTGAATTTACAGTTGCGCTTCGAGTTTTACAACGCGTTCAACCGGGTGAACCTGAACGGCGTGGACGCGAACTTCAATAGCTCGACGTTTGGCCGATCGACCGGCCAAGGGAAACCGCGGTACATTCAGATCGGAGCCAACCTCAAATTTTGAACCGAGAGTAGACTGCAACCTTCGCGGGCTCACTCTCGGAGTGGGCCCGCATTTTTTCTTTATGTAGCCACGCCTGGGAGGTGTGAATGAGACCGTTTCGAGCAATACTAACTGGCAGCGTTTTACTGGTAACTTCATTATCCGGGCTGTATGCCCAACAGAGTCTGAAGCGGGACTACCCTGTTAAGCCGGTTCCGTTCACTGCCGTGCACTTCAACGACACGTTCTGGCTCCCCCGCATCGAGACCAACCGAAAGGTGACCATCCCCTTCGCATTTCAGAAATGCGAAGAGACGGGCCGGGTGTACAATTTCGAGCGCGCTGCCGCGGCGCTGAGGGGCGAGACGGTCGCCGACAAAACCCCTCCCGGATATCCTTTCGACGACACCGACATCTACAAAGTGATCGAGGGCGCCGCCTATACCCTGAGCGTGGTTCCGGACCCCAAGCTGGAAGCCTACGTGGACGGCCTGGTCCGGAAGATCGGAGCCGCCCAGGAGCCCGACGGCTACCTGTACACCACGCGCACCATCGACCCGGTGCACCCCCACCCATGGGCCGGAACGCATCGCTGGGAAAATGAAGAGGTCTTGAGCCATGAGCTCTACAACCTGGGCCATCTCTATGAAGCTGCTACCGCCTATTATCAGGCCACCGGCAAGCGCCAGTTACTGGACATCGCGTTACGCACGGCCAACCTGCTGGACGGCACTTTCGGCCCGGGCAAGCAGGTGATCTGGCCCGGCCACCAGATCGCCGAAATGGGCCTGGTGAAGCTGTACCGCACCGGCGGCGACACGCGCTATCTCAACCTGGCGAAATTCTTGCTGGATTCCCGAAAGAATGGCAGCACGTACAATCAGTCCGACATACCGATTGTCCAGCAGAAAGATGCCGTCGGGCACGCCGTGCGGGCCACTTACATGTATTCGGGGATTGCCGATGTGGCGGCCCTAACCGGCGACCAATCCTATATCGACGCCATTGACCGTTTATGGGAGAGTGTAGCCGGGAAGAAGATGTACATCACCGGCGGTATCGGCTCCACAGCCACGGGTGAGGCATTCGGCGGCGACTACGAACTGCCGAACATGAGCGCCTACAACGAAACCTGCGCGGCGATTGGCAACGATTACTGGAACGAACGCCTGTTCCTGCTACATGCCGATGCCCGATACATCGACGTGATGGAGCGGACGCTTTACAACGGGCTCATCTCCGGCGTCTCGCTGGATGGCAAGAGCTTCTTCTATCCGAACCCACTGGAATCGTCGGGCCAGCACGAGCGCAGCCCATGGTTCGGCTGCGCCTGTTGTCCGGGAAATATCACGCGCTTCCTGGCTTCCGTCCCGGGCTATGTTTATGCGCAGCAGGGCGACAACCTGTATGTCAACCTGTTTGTGGGCAACACGGCGGATATCAAGATGGACCGCACCAGCGTCCATATGACTCAGGAAACGCGCTACCCATGGGACGGAGCCGTCAAGATGACGGTGACGCCGAAGGGAGAGGGGGAGTTCACCATCCACGTGCGCATTCCGGGGTGGGCGAACAACCAGGCCTCGCCGACGGGTCTGTACGCTTTCACGGACAAGAGCGTCGCGCCCGCGGTCCTGAAAGTCAACGGCCAGCCGGTTGCGCTGAACATCGCAAAGGGCTATGTGGCCATCGCCCGCCAGTGGAAGGCCGGCGACGTGATCGATCTGAATCTGCCGATGCCGGTGCGGCGCGTGCTAGCCAACGACGCGGTAATGGCGGACCGCGGCCGGGTAACCCTGCAACGCGGCCCCGTGGTCTACTGCGCGGAATGGCCGGACAACCCCGGCGGACACGTGCGGAATCTCGTACTGCCCCGCAACGCCGTGCTGAAGACGGAGTTCCGGCCCGAATTACTGAAGGGCATTGTGCGGATCTCCGGCAACGGAGAGGCGCTGGTCTTAGACAAGGAAGGCAAGGTTCACCGCAAGGCGCAACTTATCACGGCTATCCCGTATTACGCGTGGGCGCACCGCGGCCCCGGGGAAATGCTGGTGTGGCTGCCCGAAACCGAAGCGTCGGGACGCCCGCTGCCGGTGCCGACCATTGCTTCTACCAGCAGTGTGACTGCCTCGGTCCCAAAGAACACGGGTGCCATTCGGGACGGCGAAGCACCGCGCGTTTCGCAGGAGCATAATCCCTACGGCGATTTCGACTGGTCCCCCAAAACGGGCACCACCGAATGGGTCCAGTACAGCTTCGCGAAACCCACCCGGGTTTCGTCAACCGCGGTCTACTGGATCGACAGCGGCGATTGTAAGCCACCCAAATCCTGGCGGGTCCTGTATCAGGACGGGACTACGTGGAAGCCGGTGGAGAGCCGGGAACCCTATGCGACCGCGCTGGATCGGTTCAACCAGGTGACGTTCACCCCCGTGGTGGCGACCGGCCTCCGGCTGGAGGTTGCGCAGGAGCCGAAGCATACGGCGGGCATCCACGAATGGAAAGTCGAATAGGCGCGAGTACCCATACCGCGTGATTTTGGGATGTTGCGGGCAACCCCTCGCTCGCGGTCAGGGCTGCCATCAGAGCCCCGAGCGTCAGCGAGCGGGTTTTCGTTAGGACCAAATCTCGCGGTCACAGCACCAGGGCGGTCCGGTTGCGGGTGCTTAAACGTTTTTGGGATTTCGCGGCTCAGTCGCGGCTCTAATTGCCACATCGTGACCGGACTTCCCCGAAAACGGGAAAGCACCTTGGGCACGCCGCGCGATATCATGAGTTGTTCCCAAAGGTTAAGGAGAATTGTGGCTTGGGCTGTGCCGGGTGAAGCGACTAGCGCCGGATCTTCCGACCGTCAGTTTGGATTGCTGGCCGGGTGCTTGCTGGCGGCCGCGGCCGCGTGGCCTATGTTGCGCGGCGGCAGCTTACGGGTTGGCCTGTTGGCCGGTGGCGTGGTGCTGGTATTTCTGGGAGTTGTGTGGCCGCGAGTGCTCAAACCGGTGAATCGTCTTTGGCTGCTATTGGGCATCGCATTGGGACGGGTGACCAATCCCCTGGTGGCGGGACTGTTGTTCCTGGTATTGATTACCCCGCTCGGTCTGCTGCTGCGCAGGATGGGCCGGCTTTCCGTGCGGTTAAGGAGGGACTTACCTGCGCGAAGCTATTGGCAAGAGACGTCCGACGCGGCGTCGCCGGCGGAGCGAATGCACTTCCAGTTCTGACGGAGCGGCAAAATGTCCTTTTTGCAAGAGTTGTGGGCCTATATACGGTACCGGAAGAAACTCTGGATGATCCCCATCCTAATGGTACTGCTGGTGTTTGGAGCCTTGCTGCTGCTGGCCCAAAACTCCGTGGTGGCGCCTTTCATTTACACGCTGTTCTGAGCAGCCATGCGCGTGCTGGGAATA
>JANYJN010000138.1 GCA_025358475.1 Candidatus Solibacter sp. | reverse complement strand
GGTGGAGTACGGGATGACGCCGGTGGATGCCCTGAGATCCGCCACATCGACGGCGGGACGTGTGCTCCACATGGAGATCGGGCAGGTGAAGGCGGGGATGTTGGCTGATTTGATGGCGGTGGAAGGCGACCCCACGAAGGATATAGGGGCATTGCGCAAGGTGAAATTCGTGATGAAGGGCGGGGTGGTGTACAGGCAGTGAAAATGGCCCGCGGATGAACACGGATAAACGCGGATAAGCAACGTTAGGCACCACGCAAGAATGACTTCGCGGTATAGGCGCCACATTTGCGGGTCATCCAATGTTATTTTATTAGGGCGTTGGCGCTTAGAACCCCTTTTCGAAGTGGCGTCATAAAAAGCTATCTCGCGAAATCGATAAACCCGCGCTGCGGGTCGGTGCTCAAGAGGGTGACCTGAATCTGGTCGCCGACATCCACGCCCTGCTCGCCGCGCATTAGGCGGCCTTCCACCGGCGGCTCGCTGATGCGCACGAAGACGCCCTTGGGCGTCACCCCGGTGACCACCGCGGCGAACTTCCGGCCCACCTGTTCGGCCAGGGCGACGGCCGCAATCCGCTTGCTCATGTCGCGCTGCACCTTGCGCGCGGCGTCTTCCATGAGCGTGCAGTTTCGCGCCGTGGCGTCCAATTCTTCGTCGGAATAAGGCGCGGGTTGGTGGGCCAAAAGCGCCTTCAGCAAGCGCTGCGTCACCAGATCGGCGAAGCGGCGATTGGGCGCCGTGGAGTGCGTGTAGTCGTGGGCCGCGAGGCCGAAGTGCCCCTCCATGTCCGCTCCCGGGCGCGCCGCCACATACTCACCGGGACCCATCAACTTAAGCACGGAAAGCGATACGTCGGCGAAGTGCACCGGATCGGCCTGCTTGCGGCGCAGCAGGAACGCATTGAGCGCCGCGGGGTCGGGTTCGGCGGGCAGACGGTCGCCGTAGTGCGCCGCCAATTCCACCATGCGGGGCCAGCGCTCCGGCGCCTTGACGATGCGGCGGATGGACGCCACGCCGGCGGCCCGCAGCGTCTGGGCCATCACTTCGTTGGCGCCGATCATGAAATCCTCGATGAGGCGCGATGCCGTATTGGCGCGCCGCCCTTCCACGCCGCGCACCTTGCCGTTGTCCACCACGGTCTGCAACTCGGCGCGGTCGAAGGTGAGCGCGCCCAACCGGTCGCGCGCCGCGCGCAACAGGTGCGCCGCTTCGTTCTGCAACTGCAACTGCGCCGCCAACGGAGCCGACGCGGCCACCTTGGCCGGCATCGCAGCCGTGCCCTCCAGCCACGGCCCCACGGCGCCATAGGTCAACTGCGCGCGGTTGCGCAACAGCCCGCGGTAGATGCGGTTGGCGCCGGGGCTGGTGCCGAGAGATCCATCCGGCGCGACCGTCATCTCGACGACCACGGCCAGCCGGTCCTCGCCTTCGGAGAGCGAGGTGCGGTCGGTAGAGAGCCGCTCCGGCAGCATGGAGAAGGTGCGAATCCCGGTGTAGACCGTGGTGGTCTCCTTGGCCGCATGAAGATCGACCGGCGAGCCCTTGGCAACGGCGCTATCCACGTCGGCGATGCCCACCAGGACGCGGATGCCGGCGGCGGTGCGCTCCGCCCATTCGACTTGGTCGAGGTCGCGCGAATCGTCGTTATCGAGCGAAGACCAGAGCAGCGTCGTCAGGTCCGGCAAGCCGGGCTCGGGGTTCTGGCGCGCGCTTTCAGCCTGCTCAATCGCGGCGGCCGGGATGTCCGGTTCGAAGCCGCGCGCCTGCATCTCCTGCCGCGCGATGGCGGCCAAGTCAACTGGTGGATGGTTCATATCGATTCAAACCCTCTGGGCGATAAAGTAGTAGGCCAGCAGCAGCCACGCCGCGATGAAACATACGCCGCCGACGGGCGTGATGGCGCCCATCGACCGCACGCCGGTGAGCGCGAGTGTGTACAGGCTGCCCGAAAATATCAGCACGCCGGCAGCGAGCAGCCAGCAGACCCACGACGCTGCGTTAATGGGAAACGTCCCCGTGCGCGGCAGCATGGAGACCACCAGGATTCCGAGCGAGTGAATGAAATGGTAGAACACGGCTTTCTCCCAGATCCCGAGGGAATAGGCATCGAGCCTGTCTTTCAACCCGTGCGCGCCGAATGCGCCCAAGCCTACCGCCAGCGCCAGAAAACCGGCCCCGATCGCACTCCAGTTCATTTGATCTCCT
>JANYJN010000124.1 GCA_025358475.1 Candidatus Solibacter sp. | reverse complement strand
TTTCTGGGGGGGCGCTTTCGCGGGTGGGTGTCTTTTCGGTGGGCTTATCGGATTGTTCCTGCGGCAGGTTGGTGCCTACCGTGGGTGAAGTGTTGTCATTATCGCTTGCCAAATTTCCCTCACTCCCCGGCCACTGAGGGCCGAGAACGGCAACGGCTCCACGCCTTCCTTACGGATGGCGCGAAGTCCGCGCTCTTGTTCTGATTGATTCAACTTATCTATCTTGGTAGCTACTACCAGGTACGGCCTGCCGTAATGCTCGAGCCACCGCTTGAGATCGAGATCTTTCTCCATCCAGCCGCGGCGGGTATCCAGAATCAGGCAGGAAAGCACCAGTGTCTCTCTATTGTTCAAATACTGCTCGATCAAAATCTTCCACTGGTCGGTAAACCCCTTGGGGACCCGGGCATATCCATAGCCCGGCAAATCGACGAAGTAGCAACCCTCGTCGATGCGGTAAAAGTTAATAGTTTGCGTTCGGCCCGGTGTATTACTCGTGAACGCCAGCTTTTTGTGGCCGGTGAGGGCGTTAATCAAGCTGGACTTGCCAACGTTACTTCTGCCTAAGAATGCGACCTCCGGCAATTGGTCCGAAGGAAACGTGTCCGGCTTGCCTGAGCTTACTACAAATTCTGCTTTCAAGGAACTCATACAGTACCCGGGGAGAGGTCTGGTACCCCCGCTCAGTGTGCGACAGTTTCTTCGGCGGGCTTGCGATCTTCCATGTTCACATCGGCCAGATCTGCCGCGGGAATGGGTAGCGCGACGATTTCGCGGACGAGAGCGATCTTCAAAACCTGGTCCATGGAATCCACGAAGTGGAGCTTCATGGTTTGCTTGATGGCCTCGGGGATGTCCGGAAGATCCTTTTCATTCTCCCGTGGCATGATTGCTTCGAGGATGCCATGACGGTGGGCGGCCATCAACTTCTCCTTGAGCCCGCCGATGGGGAGCACCTTGCCGCGCAGGGTGATTTCGCCGGTCATGGCCAGATCGCCGCGCACCGGGTTCTTGGTGAGGGCGCTGCAAATGACGGTGGCGAGGGTGATGCCGGCCGAGGGTCCGTCCTTGGGGATGGCGCCTTCGGGAATGTGAATGTGGACATCCAGGCTGCGGTAGAAATCTCGCGCCAGGCCGAGCGATAGCGCCCGCGAGCGGATGTAGCTCATGGCGGCCTGCGCCGATTCCTGCATGACTTCGCCCAGTTTGCCGGTGATGGTCAGCTTGCCTTTGCCTTCCATCAGGGTGCATTCCACGGTGAGAAGCTGGCCGCCGACTTCGGTCCACGCCAGACCGGTGGCGGCGCCGATTTCGTTCTTCTTGTCGGCGACCAAATCGCGGAACTTCCAAGGGCCGAGCAACTCCGACACCTTCGCGCCATCGATCACGGCCTTGGGGAGCTTCTTCTTGTCCTTGCCGTTACCGTGGTTGACCACTTGCCGCGCGATCTTGCGGCAGACATTGCCGATTTCCCGTTCCAGATTGCGCACACCGGCCTCGCGGGTATAGTACTCGATCAGGCTGCCGATCCCTGCGTCCTTGAAATCGATCTCTTCGGCGGTAAGTCCGGTGGCTTCCACCTGCTTGCGCACCAGGAACCGCTTGGCGATCTCCATCTTTTCCAGTTCCGTGTACCCCGACAGACGGATCACTTCCATGCGGTCTTGCAGGGCCGGGGGAACGGTGTGCATGACGTTGGCGGTGGCGATGAAGAAGACCTGGCTGAGATCGTATTCCACGTCCATGTAATGGTCCACGAACATGAAGTTCTGCTCAGGGTCGAGCACTTCGAGGAGTGCCGCGCTCGGGTCGCCGCGGAAATCCATGGACATCTTGTCGACTTCGTCCAGCATGAAGACCGGGTTCCGGGTGCCGGCCTTCTTCATCATCTGGATGATCTGGCCGGGTAGGGCGCCGATGTAGGTGCGGCGGTGGCCGCGGACTTCGGCCTCATCGCGCACGCCGCCGAGCGACAGGCGGACGAACTTGCGTCCGGTGGCTTTCGCAATCGACATGCCGAGCGAGGTCTTGCCCACGCCGGGAGGCCCGACGAAGCAGAGAATGGAGCCCTTGGGATTCTTCACCAGGCGGCGCACGGCCAGAAACTCGAGGATGCGTTCCTTGATTTTGTCCAGCCCGTAGTGATCGCTTTCGAGTATGGTTTCGGCGAACTTGAGATCGCGGATTTCCTTGGACTTCTTCTTCCACGGCACGGCCAGCAGCCAGTCGAGATAGTTGCGGCTGACGGTGGATTCGGCGGACATGGGCGGCATGTTCTCCAGCCGCTTGAGCTCCGCGAGGGCCTTCTCCTGCGCGTCGGCGGTCATGCCGGCTTCCTCGATGCGCCGCTTCAGCTCATCGACTTCGCTTTTTTCGCCGCGGCCCAGCTCCTTCTGGATGGCCTTGATCTTCTCGTTGAGGTAGTACTCTTTCTGCGCCTTCTCCATCTGGCGCTTCACGCGGCCCTGAATGGTGCGGTCGACGTTGAGCTTTTCGATTTCGATATCGAGCATCTCGGCGACGCGCGTCAGGCGGTCGATGGGGTCGAAGATTTCGAGCAGCTCCTGTTTCTCTTCGATGGTGAGCTGCAGGTTGGCGCCCACCGTATCGGAGAGTTTGCCGCTCTCATCCACGCGGATGGCCGCGATCATGGTTTCGTAATTCAGGTTCTGGCTGAGTTTGACGTACTGTTCGAACAGGCCGGTGACGCGGCTGATGAGCGCGTCAAGCTGCGGGCCGGTTTCCACTTTGTAGGTGGAGGTGCGCACGGTGGCGCGGAAGAAGCCCTCGTCGTCGGCGATGGAAACCACTTTGGCGCGTTCCACGCCTTCCACCAGAACTTTAATGTTGCCGTCCGGGAGCTTGAGGCTCTGCACGATGTTGACGATGGTGCCGACGCTGTAAATCTCGTTGGGTTTGGGTTCATCGATGGAGGCATCATGCTGCGTGGCAAGAAAGATTTTCTTGTCGCCGGCCATGGCCTCTTCCAACGCCCGCACACTGGATTCGCGCCCCACCACGAACGGGGTCATCATATAGGGAAAGATGACGACGTCGCGGATGGGCATCATCGGCAGACGTTTGGTATCGGATTTTTCCTTCGAAGTAAGCATTGTTCTCCCCGCCGGGATCGGTACAACCCCAGTACCCGGTGCGCGGTATGTTGAGTGATGTTACGGTTAACCGGCCTTTTCCAATATTGTAAGACTGATTCTCTGCGAGACCACCATCTCTTTGGTGACCTGGAACTCACGTACTTTCTTATAGGAAGGCAGGTAGTACATGAGATCCAGCATCAGGTCTTCGAGAATCATGCGTAAACCGCGCGCGCCCACTTTGCGCTCCATCGCCAGATCGGCGATGGCTTCGATGGCCTCTTCGCTGAACCTGAGACGGACGTTCTCGAATTCAAAGAGCTTCTGATACTGCTTGATGATGGCGTTCTTGGGCCGGGTCAAAATCTGGATGAGGGCCGAGCGATCCAGGTCCTCCAGCACAGCGCTCACCGGCAGACGGCCGATGAACTCCGGGATGAAACCGAACTTGATAAGATCGACCGGCTGGGTCTGGCCGAGCAGATCGATATCGCGCCGCCCGCTGACGCTGGAGGGACGGCCGGTAGTTTTTTCCTCTTCCTGGAGGAAGCCTATGCTCTTCTTGCCGGTGCGGCGCGCAATTACTTTTTCCAGACCGACGAAAGCGCCGCCGCAGATAAACAAAATGTTAGTGGTGTCCACCGGCGTAAATTCCTGGTGGGGATGCTTGCGGCCACCCTGCGGGGGAACGTTGGCAATGGTGCCTTCCAGAATCTTCAAGAGCGCTTGCTGCACGCCTTCGCCCGAGACATCGCGGGTAATCGACGGGTTCTCGTCCTTACGGCAGATCTTATCGATCTCGTCGATGTAGATGATTCCCTGCTGGCACTTCTGCACGTCGCCATCGGCTGCCTGGAGGAGCTTGAGGATGATGTTCTCCACGTCCTCGCCGACGTACCCGGCCTCGGTCAGGGTGGTGGCATCGACAATGGCAAACGGCACATCGAGGATCTTGGCCAGGGTTTGCGCCATCAAGGTTTTCCCGGTTCCGGTGGGACCGATTAGCAGAATATTCGATTTCTGCACTTCGACCTCGGTGTTGCGCATGCGGTTCATGTGAATCCGCTTGCAGTGGTTGTAAACCGCCACCGCCAACTTTTTCTTAGTGGCTTCCTGGCCGATCACGTACTGATCCAGGAACTCCTTCACTTCCAACGGTTTCGGGATTTTGTTTGGTGTTCCGGAGGGCGCCTCTACCTTGTCGTCTTCAAGGATCGAGTTGCAGACCGCAATGCACTCGTCGCAGATGTACGCACGAGGATAGTCGCTGGGAGAGGAAATAAGTTTCCCGACTACGTCCTGACTCTTATGGCAAAACGAACATCGTAAAGCATCATCGGACCCGGCACGCTTCACGCAGTTTTCTCCTCTTCCGCCGTTGGCACAGCGCCGTCAGGGTAGGGCACAACACTCACCGTCATCTCTATTATCACCTGAATGAGCTTTCCTTGGCAATGTTCCCGCGGAGGCGAATGCTGTCCCCGGTTAAATTCGTATGGCGCCCACCGTCGCACATGCTACAGCATGCGGTTGACCGGGTCAAAAAAGCGCCCCACACCCAACACTGTTCACCCAAGCAACGTTACAACGACAGGCCCGGCGGCCTACGCTAATTGGATTCCCGTGGGCGCGCCTAAGATTCGGCCGTCTTGCGCGCGTGCTCGAACAGGAAGTTCAACGTCTTGTCCGTCTGGATGTGGCTGGCGATGCGGCTCAGCGTGCCATCCTTCTCGAATTCCATGTGCACCGCGGCCACCGGCTTGCGCTGCTGGCGGGCAACCTTTTCGACTTCGCTATCGACTTCGTCGCGGGTGGCGTGAATGCTCTCGCGCTCGCTGATCTTGCCGAGCAACATGGAAGCCTTGACCTCCCGGATGGCCTTCTCGCGCTGCGATTCCTTCACCTTGTCCCAGTCCAGTTGCAGTTTCCGCGGATCGATGCCCTGCTCGGCCATGGCACGCAGGCGGACCTCCACGCGGGTCTTGATCTGGCGTTCCACGAAGGTTTCGGGCACCGGAAAATCGTGCGCGTCCACCAGTTTGTCCATAATCCGGTCTCTGGCTTCCTGCTGCGCCTCATACTGACGCTGGGAGAAGAGGGCCTTGCGGACGGCTTCCTTCAACTCGTCAACGGTACGGTAATCGCCGAGTTCCTGGGCGAACTCATCATCGAGTTCGGGCAGTTCCTTGCGGCGCAGACCCTTGAGGACGGCATGGAACTGGACGGTCTTACCGGCCAGCTTATCGGAGCCGTAATCTTCCGGGTAGACGACTTCGAAATCCTTCTGGTCCCCGGGAGTGAGACCGCGCAGGTTCTCGGTGAAGGCTGCAAACGTGTCGGTGGCGCCGATCTCCAGCACCATCTCGTCGGTTTTCACCGGGTCGCCTTCCACGCCTGCCAGGCTTTCCAGCGAGACGACGGCGAAATCGCCGTCCGCCACCGGGCGCGGATCAATATTGATGTACTGCGCCTTCTGCTCGCGCATCTCATCGATACGCTTAGCGATGTCTTCTTCGGTGATTGCGGGGTCCTGGTAGGGCACTTCCACGTTCTGGTACTCGCCGAGCACTACCTCCGGGTACACCTCGAAGGTCGCGGTGAACTTCAAAGGAGCGAAATCGTGGAAATGGACGTCGCCGATATCGGGTGTGCCCACGACGCTCAGGTTCTCCGCATCGAGCTGCTTTTGCAGGTGCACGGGGATCAAATTCTCCAGCACTTTCTGCCGGATATCGCTGGCAAACTGCTTACGGATGAGATTGGCGGGCGCCTTACCGGGGCGGAAGCCCTGTAGTTTGGCGCGCTTCTGAATGTCGTCGACGACGCGGCTGGTCTCGCTTTCTACCACTTCAACGGGGATGGAAATTTCGAGCGAGTGCTTGCAACCTTCTACTAATGCCAAGTGGATTTAACCTCGGGGACAAAGTGATGGCTAAATTGAATTGTACCACGCGGGTTGGCGGCGCTTGGTGCGCTGCCGCGGCTGACAGGGCACGGGGAAAATGGGTTAGGCATGGGGCGTTCGGATGGGTTCATGGTTTCTCTGTAAACCATTGATAGAAATAGGCTATGGATGCGAAATGGGTTCGTCTGGTATTTTTCGTTTGGGAACGGGTGGGAGGCTGGGCGGGGCCAAGGATGCCGACGCGGGAATTGAGTTGGGAGAGAACATGCCTACCTACGGTCAGTATAGCTGGCGCGGCAAGGGGGCTGATATGTAAGTCCTTTTTTGACAATGATAAGGAGCGTGAAATGGGGACTTTCACAGGAGGGGTTTCCGGCTAGAACTCAAAACGGTGGGCAAAGCTTGCGAGTTCTTACGCCGCTTGCGTCCTGGGACGCACGGCGCGTTCGATTTCCTTCTGCTTTGCTTGCCGGGCTACTCGAAGCTCGTAGTGTACCTGTAGCTTCAACCAAAACTCGGGGGAGTTGCCGAGGTAGCGCGCCAGGCGGAGGGCCGTATCGGCTGTGATGCCGCGCCGTCCGCGGACGATCTCGTTTAAACGGGGGGTGTCGATGGCAAGCAACTTGGCTAGTTGGTTGACGCTTA
>JANYJN010000075.1 GCA_025358475.1 Candidatus Solibacter sp. | reverse complement strand
ACGCCCTCGGACCACATGAGCATAGACGCGCAATCCCGCATCATCCAGGGCCTGGTGGCCGGAATCGGCTTCATTGGCGGAGGCGCCATTCTAAAGTCGGACAGCCGGGTGCATGGCGTCGCTACGGCCGCGAGCATCTGGAATACCGGCGTGGTCGGCGCGTCGGTAGCGCAGAACCGCTACCTTCTGGCCGCCATGCTAGCCGCACTCAATCTCTTCGCCCTGCGCGTCCTGCTCCAGGTGAAGTCCAAATTGGACGAACACTCGTCAGAGAAGCCGGATCTCGACTAAGGCAGGCTCGCCAGCATCGCGCGTACGGCCTGCCCTCGGTGACTCAGCGAGAGCTTCTGCTCTCCTGTCGCCTCGCCGAACGTGCAGCCAAAAGCCGGGCAGTAAAATAGCGGGTCGTAGCCGAAGCCGCCGGAGCCGCGAGGCTCGTCCAGAATCACGCCTTCCACCGCGCCATGATAGACGCCCACCACGCGCGCGCCCTCTACCAGCGCGATTTTGCAGACGAAGCGCGCCTGGCGGTTGACCACGCCGCGCAGTTTTTCGAGCAGCAGGCGGTTGTTGGTTTCGTCGGTGGCATGCGGGCCGGAGAAGCGCGCCGAATAGACGCCGGGCGCGCCGCTTAGCGCCTCCACCTCCAGGCCGGAATCGTCGGCAAACAGCAGGCCGGCGGCAAGCGGGCCGTAGTGCAGCGCTTTGCGGATGGCGTTCTCTTCAAACGTGGCGCCGTCTTCCACGGCGGCCGGCAGTTGCCGGAAGCCCGGCAGCAGCTCCATGCCGACGCGCGTGCTGTCCGCCGCCATGCGGAATTCGCGCAACTTGCCGGCATTCCCCGTCGCGCAGAATAGCTTGGTGAATCGTCCGGTCAATCCCCGATGATCTCCCGCTGCTTCAGCACCAGTTCCGCGATGCCAATGCGTGCCAGATCCAACAGTTGAGACATCTGGGCGTCGTTGAAGGGCTCGTGCTCCGCCGTGGCCTGCACTTCCACAAACTGGCCGGCGCCGGTCATCACCACGTTCATATCCACGTCGGCCTGCGAATCCTCTTCGTAGCAAAGGTCCAGCATCGGCACGCCGCCCACCAGGCCTACGCTAGTGGCCGCGATGTAGGCGCGCAAGGGGTCGCTCTTCAACACATTGTACTTGCGAAGTTGCCGGAAGGCCATCGCCATCGCCACGAAAGCTCCGGTGACGGACGCCGTGCGCGTACCACCATCCGCCTGAATCACGTCGCAATCGATGATCACCGTGCGCTCGCCCAGCGCGTTCATATCCACCGCCGCCCGCATGGAGCGTCCGATCAGGCGTTGGATCTCATGCGTGCGTCCCGAGGGGCGGCCCTTGGTGACTTCGCGTGGCGTGCGCTTGGCGGTGGCCCGCGGCAGCATCGAATACTCCGCGGTCACCCAGCCCTTTCCGCTGTTGCGCAGGAACGGCGGCACCGTGTCTTCCACCGTGGCGGCGCACAGTACGTGCGTGTTTCCCATCTTAATAAGTGCGGAACCTTCCGCCGTCATGAGGCAACCGGTTGTGATCTGTACGGGCCGTAGCTGGGCGGCCGTTCGCTTATCCGTTCGCATTGCTTTTCATCACCAAATAGAGAAATACCATCACGCCAACCATGATCGCGAGGATCAGGATGACGCAGCCGGCCGCGCCTTGCGGGCGCGCAGTCTTTTTGCTATTCGCCCGTACCGGCTTGAACCTTGCCATAACCCCGATGGTAGCATCGTGACTGATGATGCGGTCCCGAATTTTCCTGGCCTGCGCGCTCGCTTTGGGCGCGTGCCGGCGCGCCCCCGCGCCCATGCCCGATATTTTTAGCGAGGTGGTGGGCGCCTGGCATCGCACGTCAGTTGGCGAACTCCCGCCGGGGCCGGAGCCGGACCCCGTACCGCGGGCCGCCATCGAACGCATTCGCGCGGCTTCGTACGAAGGCCCCGGGAAGCTCGAGGCGCGCCTCTACCAGTTGACTTCGCCCGCCGTCGCGCTGGACGTGGTGCAGCGCTGGAAGCCGGCCCCCGGCACCGTCTTCTTCTATAGCGGCCGCTTCTTCGTCCTCATCCGGTGGCAAACCGCGGACCGCAAAGCGCTGCGCGAATTCGTCGGCGCGCTGGAGAAGAAGTTCCCGGTCAGAGAGTGAACAGCGCGCGCGTCTCCGCGTCTCCGCGCTCGCCTTGCCTTTGCCTCCCCTGTCAGAGCCGCTCCTTATATGTTCAAAATGCGTTCTTCACGTTTTCCTCCGCGTCTCCGCGTCAAAGAGCATCCCTCATCCCAGCACGGATCCCCCGCAAGCTGTAACTATAATGGAAGGACACCATGTCTTCTTCCGCAATCGCCGCGGCCACGCCGGAGATGATCGCGCGATACCAGCCGGTAATCGGCCTCGAAGTCCACGTGCAACTGGCCACGGCCACCAAGATTTTCTGCGGCTGCCCCACCAGTTTTGGCGCGCCGCCCAACACGAACGTGTGCCCCGTCTGCCTCGGCCTTCCCGGCGCGCTCCCGGTGCTCAGCCGCGAGGCCGTGGAACTGGCCATCAAGGGGGCCCTCGCGTTGAACTGCAAGGTGCGCGCGCTCTCGCGCTTTGCGCGCAAAAACTATTTCTACCCCGATCTGCC
>JANYJN010000070.1 GCA_025358475.1 Candidatus Solibacter sp. | reverse complement strand
CCCGCCAGCTTCCGCCGTAGCGCGCGATCACGATGGCGCCCTTAACGGAAATGCCGAGCCGCTCCAGTTCCTCGTAATCCGCCGGGATGCCGTAATTCACGTAGACCAGGGGCGCGGTGACATCGCCATCGATGGAGTAGGCGTTATAGACCGGCAATTGCTCGTTCTGCTGCGCGGATGTGGGATCCCCGGCGACAGCGGGTTCGGCCATCTTGGCCGCGACGCGCTTGGGCTCAATCATTTCAAGCGCGCGCTCTTTCGGAGTTGGGAAAAGTACGTCGAAGGTTTCGATCTGCGCGTCCAGTCCCCACTCCTTGGCCTTGGCCGCGATCCATTCGGCGTTTTCCTTGTCGTAGGCCGACCCCACGTGATGCGGCCGGGCGGAGAGGCGCTGCATGTAGGCGCGCAGCGCGGCCGGATCCGGAATGGCGCGGAACTTAGCCTCCCACACGCGCTCGGCGCGGGCACTCTCGGACGAATATCCGCGCAAGGGAATCGTGTCGGCGCTCCACAGGGCCGGCAACGCCATGGTCAGGCAGAGCGCGTAAATCAGCGGGGTTTTCATCCGATTGGTATCCATCGTCGAATTGTACCGAACCTTGGTGTGGGGCATACAATCCTGCCGCCACTTATTTTGCTTCCGATGTTCATTCACGGTGGGGCGGTCTTGCTGGACCGCGGCCGATGCCCCCGCCGGCCTGTTCGCACCCTGCAAGATGCCGGCAGCGGGCCGGGGGGGTCCGTCCCCAGAGGGGCCCCAGGACCAGGGGTTCCGCCCCACCAACGCCGCGGCATCCCTTCCTTGGGGCTAGAGCGCGGGGTTGATGTACGGGAGCGTGGGTAAAGTTCCACGGGTTTGTGGTGGTGGGGCACAAGCGGTTTACTTTGGTATGGGTTGGGAGGAAAAATGGCTTCGTCTGGTAATTTGGTCCGCAGGGGGTCTCGGAGCATCCCTCTGACCTGGGTTAGCCTCCGGGAGGCGGGCCGGCAGCACGTTGGTTTGAATAAGACATCGCCGGTCTAATTATACCTGTGGGACGCAAGCTTTTAGTATGTAAGTGCTTTAGAATCAATAGGTAAATAGGTGAAATGGAGTAACCACCGCTGACGCATGGAGCGACGAGCGGTCCTTCAAGGTGCCGGCGGGTTTATTCATCTGACTCGTCCGCAGCGAACCCGCGCGATCTCACCGGCAAGAACCGCCTTCCTCTCAGTGGGACCGCTGCACGCGCCGGAGTGAAGCGGCGCGTGAAACGCGGGCAAAACTCACATCAGGAGTCGATTCTCCGGATATAATGGGTTGGCGCCCAAAAGGAGCGCTGGACTATGTTCTGGATCGCATTGTTTTTGGCACAGGCGGCCGTTCCGTCGCAGACTCAGCGAGGCGAAGCGCTATTCTTCGACGCCCAACAAGGATGTGGGAGCTGCCACGCGCTGAAAGGAAAAGGCACCGCCGTGGGCCCGGATCTGACTGGACTAGGGCGGCTGGGCCCGCAGGCGATTGCCATGGCGGCACGTTCCACGGTGACGCAGTACGTGCAGGTGATCAAGCTGAAGTCGGGGGGAACAGGCTTCCCGGCGATGATGGGGAAGAAAGACGACAAGACCGTCGTGCTGTACGATCTTTCCAAGAATCCCCCTGAGAAGAAGGAAATCGCGCCAGAGGACATCGCCTCGTCGAGCAGCAACGATGTGTGGAAGCACCCGCCGGCCGCCAACAAGATCGACGCCGAGAAACTGGCTGATATCGTGGCGTACATCAAGTATGCGGCGACGGGGTCGAAGAAGGCGGTGGACCCCGCCGACGTGAGGTAGGGGGGGACGATTTCGGGCGAATAATGGGCTGGCAGGCGAAAGCGCCTGCCCCACGCTATTTCTTCGGAGGTGTGATATCGGTCACGGGGAGATCCCAGTGGCCGAGTAAGATCTCGAAGCGGCGTTGTTCCTCGCGTTGATACCGCTCCTGGTCCGGCCAGAGTTGCTGGATGAATCGCTCTTCGTCGGGATTGGCCGTGGTGGCCACGGTGGAGTTCTTGAAGCGAATGGTCACGCGGAAATCCCAGCGGCCGTCCTCGGTTGTGTGGTTGGCAGGCTGCTCAATTTTCACGGAGAGCATGCGGCCGCCCTGCATGTTCTTCTGGAGCAACGGGTAGTGATTCTTCAGGAAGAGTTGCAGGAATTCCTGCTGATGCCCCCATTGCACCTTGTAGTAATACTCCATTGCGTAGGGCTGGTCGGCGGCCTGCTGCGGTGGGGCGCCCTGGGCGAGCAGTGGCTGCGCGCAAACGCAAAACAATAGCGTCAATAGTATGTGTCTCATCAATCCTCCAACCGAGAGTGTATCGAGTTTGGCAGGCTGCGGTGGGGCATGCGGGTTATCGGCCGGCGGCGGTGTTGGCCGGCGCAGCCGCGGCTGGCTTGCCGGCGTCGAGGTGGTCCCAGTTGAGGATAGCGTTGAAGGCCAGAAAATAGGTGCCCTGGGTCTGCCATCGCCAGAAGGGGCGGAGGGCGAACATCACGACGTGACCGGTACCGAGCGGCATGTCCACCACCAGGGCGCGGTTGGCGAGGGCTTCGCCGCCGCCCAGGGTGCCGGAGAGCAGCATGTCGTTGGCGTTGGCCGGGAACTGGAGCACGACTCTGGGGCGCGGTCCGGCGGCAGCGCCAAAGCCAAACCCACCGCCGGCGGTTGCTCCACCGCCGCCACCCGGTCCGCCCCGTCCCCCGCGGCCGCTATCGGCTGCCGCGGCCGGCGGTGCATCGCTGGGGTCGAGCGGCGAGGTGTAGATGGGCACGGCGTTGGGGGTCACATTCTGGCCCGCCGCGCCGCGTCCGCCGCCGCCCGTGCCGCCGCGTCCGCCGCCCGCACCGAATCCGGGGGGTGCCGCGGCATTGAGCACCGGATCCTGGTTGAAGTAGACCGGCAGATCCTTGCCGTCATAGCCATAGGCGATGGGGCTTTGCAGGTCACTGAACACACCGCGCATAATGGAGCCGCGCGCGAACAGCTCGGTGGGATGTTCCACGGTGACGCCGCCCGCCAGGTTGTACTCGGCCATCAGGGTTGACGTCCCACCTTCGGTAATCAGCGCGCCGCCCTGCTGGACGAACCTGGCAAGTTCCTGGAGGCCTTCCAAGCCCATGCCGCCGCGTATATCGCCGCTCTCGTCGATGCTGCCCAAATTGGGCGTCTCCGCGGTCTTGCGGTAGGGGACAGGAGCCGTGCCGGCCATGGCGATGCCGTTGATGATGGATGCGGACGTGCCGCCCACGTGGGGGAAGACGATGACGTCGTACTTGGCGCGCAAGTTGCCTTCCTTGAGTTTCTGGTCGGCGAAATAGGTGTAGGGGATGCCGTAATAATCCAGCGCGGCCCGTACCCAGCCTTCATCCTGGGTGCGCGACCAGGAATGGATATAGCCGATGCGCGGGATGGTCATGGCGTGGGTCTTCACCGGCGGGGCGGCGGCCACGGCCCAGGCGGAGAGTCCGAGATCCTTCAACTCGGGCTCCAGCCTGGCGCGATCGGCGTTAAGGATAATGAGGGCGCCGGCGCGCAGCTTACGCCCGTTGAGGTCGAAATCCTCTTCGGCCACCCGCATCGGCACGTCCTTATTCTTAAAGCGGAAGGTCATCAGGTTGTTATCGCTGGTGTGCTCCACCACCAGGATGCCGCCTTCGCCAGCCACGCCGCCGGAGGCTTTGGCGTCGCCGGGGAGCAGGGTCATGGGCTTTTCGAGGATGGACTTATCGGCGATCTTGTGGAGCTTGACGTTGCGCATGTATTGCATGGTCCAGCCGGTATCGTCGTAGGGGCGCGGATTGGCCACGGGATAGTTCTGCACGCCGAAGTACATTTCGAGCAGGGTGTGGTAGGGCTGGTCGCCGCGGATTATATAGTCTCCGGCAGCCACCTCGACGTTGCCCGTCTTGAAAGCAGCGCCGGCGGTGTGCACCTCAATGCCCTGGCGGCGCAGTTCGTTGACCAGGTCGGCGGCATCGGCCTTACGGCGTTGGGCGGCCGGCACCACCCAGGCGAAGCCGGGGCCGTTTCTGCCCTTCTCGATGGCGCGCTTGCTTTTCAGCCAGTAGTTCTCCAGATACAGTGCACGATCCTGGGCCACTTTGTTCATGGCGATGAGGAGCGCCGATTCCTGGATGTTGGTGTTGTTGCGCGGTCCCCAGGCGATGTTGGGTAGCGGCGGATTAGCGCGGTACCATTCGCGGCTGGTCTGGGTGGCGCCGAGCGTCAGGTTGGGGATGACGTCGGGGCCGTAGTTCTGGACTTCGTAGAAGCGCCCGAACGAATTATGGGTGATGGCGATCCAGAAAAGGTAATTGGGGACCCAGCCATCGTAGAAGCCGAAGGTGAAGACGCCGGGCACGCCGCGCTTGGCCATCTCCATGACTTCGGTCTGGGCCAGCAGCCACCATTCGTCGATGGCGATGGGGTCGAGCGCGGTGTTATAGGGGCCGGTGCCGGTGGAGACGTAGAGGTAGGACTGCGCCTCGTGCAGATCGTGCAGGATGGTGGGGTGCCATTCCAGCACGCCCCTGGTGAAATTCCTGGTGATCTTCAGATACTGGCCCATGCCGTCGCGATTGTTGTCGTGCTGCACGTACTTGCCCCAGTACATGAGCGGCAGGTGCTGGCCGGTACGCTTGTTGTAGTAATAAGTGTCTACTTCACGCTCGCGGCCGTCCACCTCGATTACGGGTGTAATAAAGGTGATGGAGTTGTTGCGGATGGTTTGGATGAACGGGGTCTCTTCGACAATCAGGCGGTAGGCCAGCTCGATGAGCATTTCGGGGCCGCCGGTTTCTGGCGAGTGGATGCCGCTATTGGCCCAGTACAGGGGCTTGCCGATCTTGATGAGCTCGCGGGCCTGCTGGTCCGTGAGTTGGCGCGGGTCGCCGAGTTTGGCGAGGATGTCCTTGTACTTATCGAGGTCCTTGATGGTGGCCTCGTCGGCGATGGCGAGGATGACCTGGTCCCGGCCCTCCTCGGTCTGGCCCAGCTTCCAGAATTTGGCGCGCGGGGAGGCTTTGGCGAGGGCTTCGTAGTAGCGATAGATGTCCTTGGCGTAGGTCAATTCGCCGGGCTTGCCGGGAATGCGTCCGAGGAATTTCAGGGGCGAGGGGACGGTGTCGCTGGCGGGCATGTGATCCACCAGTTCGGTGGTGATGCGCGGGTCTTGCAGGTACTCTTTGATGAGGCGGGTGTACTCTTCGTCGATCTTCTGGGGGGCGGGAGCGGCGGGCGCCGGTTTCGCTTTCCTGGCTTGGCCGGATGCGGGGCCAGAGGCGAAAGTGAGAGCGAGCAGAGCGCCGCCGAGTGCAAAGCGGAATGACATGGAGAACATCCTTCCCTGAGATCTCAAAGTCTGACCTTCTTGCGGGCGCGTGTCAACTGCGTGGGTCTATTCTCCGACAAGTTGCCAAAAAAGCATATTGAGCCGCCGATGAACACGGATGAACGCGGATAAGCACTCTTGATGTTATCCGTGTTCATCCGTGTTTCGCCGGGGCCAAAGATTTTTGTTGGGATCTCCTCTGCCAGCGTGTGTCGCGTGCGCTCCCACTTATCGGCCGTCAACCGCTGGCGGGGAGAAGGTGGGATGGATGCCGTCCCAGATCCGGTAATCGGCGGGGGCGCGCGTGTCCACCTCTCAAACTCTAAGCGGGCGCCGCCCGCGCCGCTGTAGGATAGAAGGGTCATGTCGATTCGCGCGCTCCGTATGCTTCCGCTTCTTTCCATCCTGCTGGCGGCTCAACCGGCCCAGGATGCTACCGTGCTGGCCAGAAAGGCGTTGGACCTGGTGTTGGGGGGACAGTACGCCGAGTTTCTGCAAATGTCCACCGCCGACGTGCAGAAGGGTTTGCCGGCGGCGGAACTGGCCAAAGTTGGCGCCATGATCAAGACCTACGGCGCCATGGAGAAACTAGGCGATCCGGCCGTGACGCGCTCGGGCCCCAACAGCATCGTCGTTTTTCCAGCCAAGTTCGCCAATCGGAATATCAATTTCCGCATCATCGTCAATTCGGCGGGCCGGGTGGCGGGCCTTTACCAGCTTCCGGGCGGCGTCAATTGGCAGCGGCCCGAGTATAGTCAGCCCGCCACTTTTAAGGAGCGCGAAGTCACCGTAGGCGAGGGCGAATGGAAGCTGCCCGGAACCCTGACCGTGCCCGTGGGCGCGGGGCCCTTCCCGGCGGCCGTGCTGGTTCACGGCTCCGGGCCCAATGATCGCGATGAGACCGTGGGCGGCGCCAAAGTGTTCAAGGATCTGGCCGAGGGTCTGGCTTCGCGAGGCGTCGTGGTCTTGCGCTACGAAAAGCGCACTTTGCAGTACCGGGCGCGAATCACCGGCATGGCTAACTTCACCGTGCAGGAAGAGACCGTGGAGGATGCCGCGAAAGCCATCGCGCTGCTCCGCACTCAGGCCGAGGTGAACGGCGGGCGGGTCTTCGTCATCGGTCACAGCCTGGGCGCCTACGTGGCCCCGCGCATCGCCGAACGGGACGGCAAACTGGCCGGCCTCGTATTGATGGCCGGAAACGTGCGGCCGATCGAAGACCTAGTGGTGGAGCAGGCGATCTACATGGGGATCACCGGCAGCCAACTGGATAGTGCCAAGGCGTTCCAGGCCAAAGTGAAGAAGCTGGAACCCGGTGACGAAGATTCGCCCGCGCTGGGCGGCGTGCCGGTTGCCTACTGGGTGGATTTGAAAGGGTACGATCCCGCCGCTGCCGCCAAGAAACCCGGCATTCCCCTGCTGATCCTCCAGGGCGAGCGCGATTACCAGGTGACTATGGCCGATTTTGCCTTGTGGAAAACGGCGGTGGGCAGCGCCAAAGGCGTGGTGATGAAGAGCTATCCGGCGCTGAATCACTTGTTCGTGGCAGGTGAAGGCAAGAGCCTGCCGGCCGAATACGCCAAGGCCGGCCACGTGGCTCCGGCGGTGATCGACGATATCGCCAAGTTCGTCAAATAGCGGTGGAATCTGGCTCCATCGTGTGTTAAACCCGCAAACGGATCCGAGACTCCGAAAAATTTCTGTGCAAATCCTAAGATTTAGATCTACAATCTGCTCAGGTGGATTTCGTATTCCCTATTGGGACATTTTATACCGGCCTTTTAGGAGGTTTCCATGTTCGACAGCCTGGCAGACCGCATCAGGGAAGATGAGCAACTCACCACCAGCCAGCGGTATATCCGCTTGGCGGCGGTGCTGGTAATTTCCTTCGTTCTTTTCGGGGGCCTATACTTCGGCGTCCGGTTCCTGGAGACGTAAGCAACCGATCCGGTTTGAATCATCGAGCGGATCGATCATTCGGAGGGGGCAATCCGCCGCATGACGGATTTCACCCTGCGTCCATACTCGACGTCGGGATTATAGGTGGACAGGATCTCGTCCAGTTCCTTGTCCTTATATAGGTCCGAATGGGAAAGGCGATAGCCTACGGTGTGGATACCTTCTTCCGCCGAGGGGAAATGGGCGCGTCCCGAATCCCAGCCGAAGAGATTGTTATCGCGGGCGAATTTGCCGCCCGTTGATTCCACGAAAGAGAGGCTCGGCAGCAGGCGCCAATCCAGCTCATTGTGGTCGGCGGCTTCGAGGAAGGCTGCGGCGTATCGTTCGGCGGGGCACTCGGCGAGGTGGAAGAAGGTGCGAAGGGTTTCTAGTCTGGGATCGCTGCGGTGTTCCGGGGCTGGGACGGGTACCGGATGCGGCGATAACGCCACCGGCACAGCCGCCATTCCGGCTACGAACACACCACTCGTGATTAGCTTCATCATGCTGGAAACTCCTTAGAATCAAGAATTTGGAAATATCATGGGCGCACAGTTGCGGGCGGCGCCAGGGTTCGAATCGGAAGGGAACTTATGCCCCCTTTTTGCGGGTAACTACTTTGCGGGTACTACGGAGCCTCCATTAGGAGAGACTATACTACTAGGAGCAAAAGCGCAAGGGGCCGTCGGGCGAAGAGTGGCCCAGGCGTACTAGGGCTTTGCCTTTGTCCGTGGAGGTTCGGCTTCGTGATTGGCCGTGCAGGCCGAGACGGTTAAGCACCCCATTCCGGGGAGAACTAGTACTTTCCTGGTACTGGTATAATACTGGGTTTCGCGGTTCGCTGCGCCGCACGGTGGAATCCGTCGTGTGTCTGGCGTAAAGTATAGAAGAATCATCTGTGTGAGGAGTCCATGCGTTCCATCCGATTAGTCGCGGTCATTTTGGCGGTTCTCG
>JANYJN010000043.1 GCA_025358475.1 Candidatus Solibacter sp. | reverse complement strand
TTCGATATCTCCGCCGTGGTGGCCTTGCTGCGCCGCCTGCTGGAGGCGCGCCGCGAAGCCGACGCCATCCCAGCGTCCGAACCGGATCTCGCACTCACGCAGGCCGGCCTGGTGGGCCGCAGCGCCCCCATGATCATGGTTTACAAGCTCATCGCGCAGGCCGCGCGAACCGAAGCCACCGTGCTCATCCTGGGAGAATCCGGCACCGGGAAGGAACTGGTGGCGCGCGCCATCCACGATTTCAGCCCGCGCCGCTCGCGCCCGTTCCTCAGCGTCAACTGCTCCGGATTGACCGACACGCTGCTCGAAGCCGAGCTCTTCGGGCACACGCGCGGCGCCTTTACGGGCGCCACCGGGGAGCGCGCCGGACTGTTTGAAGCCGCCGATGGCGGCACGCTTTTCCTGGACGAGCTGGCCTCCACCAGCCCCGCATTTCAGCAGAGCCTGCTGCGCGTGCTGCAGTCTGGCGAAGTGCGCCGCGTGGGTTCCACGCAATCGCGCCGCATGAACGTGCGCGTCATCGGCGCCAGCAACGCTCCGCTGCGAGACCTGGTGGCGGCCGGCAGTTTTCGCGCCGACCTCTACTACCGGCTGAGCGTGCTCAGCATCGAACTGCCGCCTTTGCGCCACCGCACGGGCGACGTGGAACTGCTCACCAACCACTTCCTGAAAAGCTTCCGCGATCCCGCCGACGCCCCCCTGCATCTCACCCGGGAAGCCGCCGAGGCGCTGGCCGCGCACACTTTCCCGGGAAACGTCCGCGAGCTGGAAAACGCCCTGCGGCGCGCCGTGGCCCTTTCCTCCGGCGGCCTGGTGACCATCGATTGCCTGCCGCCCGAAATCGGCGCCTACCGCGCTAAAACCGCCGTAACGGAACGTCCCGAGCTGCGCCTCATCGCCGACCGGCCCAACATGGAGGAACTGCAGCGGCGCTATTTGCAGCTTATCCTGGAAGAGACCGGCTGGAACCGCCGCCGCGCCGCCGCCGTCTTGGATCTTGACCGCCGGACCATCCAGCGGCTGATCGCCCGCTATCAGTTGCACGGAGCGGCAGACCCCGAAGGCGAGGCCGAGTTGGAGACGGAGGAGGAATCCACGGAAAGGCACATGGATATCGCGTGAGAGAGCGGAAGTGGGGTGTCCCACACGGATGCCCGGCAGCCCAGGTTTTCGCGGTCACCCTCGCGCTAGCAAGCGCTGTCTCGCTGTACGCCCAATCCACGCCGGTGGTGGCCCGCGCCTCCGGCGTGACCGGCCAGGTAGTCTTGCTGACACCTGGCCTCGCGCCGCTGATGCTGACCGCCGGCTACATCCTGAACCCCGGCGACCGCATCGATACGCGGGGTGGCGGGCGGGTGGTGATCGGCCTCAGCGACGGCAGCATCGTGGTGGTGGCGCCCGAATCCATCGTGACGCTGAAGGACTACCGGGCGGCGGCCTCGCTGCGCGAGCTTTTTGGCATCGCGCTCGGCATGGTGCGGGTCAGGATCAACCATTTCGCCGGCAAGCCGAATCCCTACCGGATGAACAGCCCCACCGCCTCCATCGCGGTACGAGGCACCGAATTCAGTATCGAGGTGGATGCCGAGGGCACTACGCAGGTAGTGGTGTTCGAAGGCGCGGTGGAGGTGGTGAGCCTTACCGGCCCGGACCGGCGGGTGCTGATCGAAGCCGGCCGCGGCGTGTTGATACAGGCAGGGCAAGATTTCCATCTCATGGGCGCCAACCCGGCGCATCCGGGCAACCGCAACGCGGCGAGCCCCAATGGCCAACAGGACAAAACCAAACCGGTCCAACAGGCCGTTGCCCACGCGTCGGAAGGGCACGCCGAGGGCTCACCGCCAGCTCCGAGCGCTCCGGCGCCGCCAGCGCCCACTCCGCATGGCGAACCTGATCGCGACGATACGCCCCGCACCTCTGCCAGCGCCTACGACCGCTACCTCGCCGGCCTGGCGGATATCGCGCAAGTGCCGTTTCTGTTTCGCTTCAACGCCTTCCCCGAAGCGCACCTGGACAGCCTGGAGAACCCCGCTTACGCCACCGAATTCCACCACGCCGAGGGGCGCGTGTTCATCCTGCCCACGTTCCGCGGATCGCGCACTCTTCAGGAATACCAGTCCGCGTTCGGACCGGGCGGCAGCCTGCCCGGCGATTACAGCGTGTCGCCGGAGATTTCCTTCTTCGCGCCCGCCCGCGGCTTCACCTTTGGCGGCAGCGTCTCGCTCTCGCGCATCGGCGACAACACGCTGACCACGACGCCGAGTTACGAACCGGGCGAAGTGGAGCACAATCCGGGGTCATCGTCCCGGACCAGCGGCAGTGCCAGCGGTACGTTCTACTCCGGCGCCCTGGTGGCGGCGAGGCGCTTTGGCGCCAACAGTTTCGGCCTGGAATTGGCGTCTTTGAAGGGCACCGGCTCTATCGCCAGCGTGACCAGCGAGGAACGGGGTCCGGGCAGCCTGGCGGAAGAGCGCAGCCAATCCACCAGCGGCATTTCGCAGACGCGCCTCACCGCGGGCTTTTCGCGCGACCTTTCGCGAAGCCTGAAGCTCGGCCTGTTCTACCGGTATGCCTTCATCCGGGCCGACGACCGGGATGTGTCGCACACCCTCAACGGTTTCGCGGCAGGTTTGAACGCCACGCGTACCGCGGGCCACTCGGCGGAATTCGGTCTGCGGCTGCGCGGCCTCGTAACGCCGCGCCTCTCCTATGGGATTGCGGCGGCGTGGCTCGGCGTCTCGCTGCTCGACGGCATGAACCGCGTCGGCGCGGTGGATTCCCACGAGCGCGACCGCGCAAGACGCGGAACGGTGGGGTTTGGCCTCGGCTACGCGCTCTCGCGGCGCACCACGCTCAGCTTCGATCTGGCAAGCGGCAGCGGCAGCGCCCGGGCCTCGCGCACCCAGGATTCCACGGGTTCGCCGCTACAGAATGCCGTGGCCGGCAGCCGCTTCGTATCCGCCCACGCGGCGCTGCAGAGCGATATTACGCGCCGGCTGTTTCTCACCGCATCGTTCCTCAACGTCTGGCAAGCTCACAATCTGAACGTGAATCTGTTCCCCGACCGGTTCGGCTACCGCGGCAGCGTCGAAGACGCGTTCTTCCCGATGAATCCGGTTCAGGCGCAGTACGCCCCGCGTTTCTCCGATTTCGGCGCCGGCTGGCGATTCACCGGGAATCTCTTTGCGCAGTATGTCTATTCGACGGATTACGGGACCAGTTCGGCCACTCACACCCTGATGTTGCGGTATACGTTTCACCCACGCGACTAGGCCTTTTTGAAGGGTATAGGTTTCGGACGGCCTGAAGAAGCGAAGCGGCTTGGTTCACCGTTTCACGAATCCACTCTCGTATTACGAGGCAATCGCTGCCCACCAGGCGAAGAAGGAAACAAACAGGAAGCCGCTTCAACGCAGGAGTAGCCTCACCCGTGCCTGATTGCTAGAGGCGGCGCACGCGCTCCCGCGTGCCGCGTTGGCACCCATGCCGGCACCCGCTGCTTAGTGCGTGCGCCACGGCGGCAGCTGCTAAGTTATTCCTGCCAGGGCGGCGGGAAGGAGCAGGATTCACGCCATGGCGCGAACGGGGCGCAAAGAGAGAGAAGCGCGCGGAGAAAAAATCCTGCCACTTCCGGCACGAATTCAGCCCGGTCTAACGGTCGAGGCCCCGATCAAAACCGCGACCGCAACGAAGCGGTCGCGGCCACAGAATCTATGCCGTCTGCAACCCCTGGACACGCTCGGAGCGTGCCACCATGCGGCTCAGCCAGGCGTGCAGGCCGAACAGCGCCCCTGAATACAACAGGTCGCTCGCCACCGTGCGGCCATAGAACGGGATCGCCGCCATGTAGCACTGCATCACGCCGGCAAGGGTGTGCGGATACATGCCGCCGCCGGCCAACCACGCGAAGTTGGTGAGCAGGAAGAACACCAGACTGCCGGCCAACACGCCGCCGCCGATCTTCAACGGATTCTGGGTACCGCGCAGGCGGGTGCCGATCCACACGCTGATCAGGTAGCTGGCGTAGATCAGCGGAGTGGCGGCGGAATAGCCGCCCACGAACGGATCGGTCACGGCCATCAATACCAAAGGCAGGGCGTAAGCCTGCCAACCCCTCATGCGGGCTCCGGCAAATAGGCTGATACTGCCCACGGGCGCGAAGTTGGGCAGGTGCGGCAGCACCCGCGCCACAGCTCCCAGGACGGTCAGGCCAGAGGCCAAAGGCCTCGCCGTTTCATTCTGCATCGATTTCTCCTTGTCCTTCAATTATCTAACATTATCTATCATCGGGCCGCCCGGAGGCGGACTGGTTTGGCTCCCACAGAGTTTCGTGGGCGCCGGATATGTGGCCGGCCCAGCGGCTCCAGACGAACAGGGCGTCACTCAAACGGTTCAGGTAGCGGATGGTTTCCGGCGGCACGCCTTCGGCTCGGCTCAACGCAACCACGATGCGCTCGGCACGGCGGCAGACGGTGCGGCCGATGTGGAGTTCGGCATCCAGGCGGCTGGCGCCGGGCAGGATGAAGGAGCGCAGCGGCGGCACGTCCTCATTCATGAGGTCCATTTCGGTTTCAAGCTGGACGATCTCGGCATCGGTGACGCGCGGCTGGCGGGGATGTACGTCCTCGGGAAGGGTGGCCAGAATCGAGCCCAGGTTGAAGAGTTCGTGCTGCACGCGCAGGAGAATGGCGCCCAGCAAGGCGAGGCGCGGCTCCTCAACGGCGAACTGGTTAACGGTGGCGCGCGCCGCTCCCAGGAAACTGTTCAGTTCGTCTACCGTGCCGTAAGCTGCAATGCGCGTCCCGTCCTTGGGGACGCGTTGCCCGCCGGCGAGCGCGGTCTCGCCGCCATCGCCCTGACGGGTGTAGACGCGATTGATGGCGAGGCGCGGTTGGTCAAAAGGCTCTTTGGTCATGCGTACCTCCGGGCGGATTGATGGTGGGGCGGACCCCCTGGTCCGCGGCCGACGCCCCCGTCGGCCTGCCGGCACCCTGCAAGATGCCCATATCGTTGTTCCGTCCGCGGGACGGGGACGTCCCGCGCGGACCCGGGGGTCCGCCCCACCACTGCCGTGGCATTACCATCCCTTGGGCAAAATAAGTGGCATTTGGCAGGGTTGGCTGCCCCACAAAGGGTAGCGTCATTGCGCCCTCCCGATGGTCCATTTCAGTCCGGCGACGAAGTTCAGCTTCGGCGAGGGGTATCCGAATACCTCCTCGTATCGGCGGTTGAGCGCATTGCGCAAGTTGCCGTAAGCGGTCACGCCGCGGCCAACGGTGTAATTCAAATTGACGCCCGCGTTGGCGAATCCGGGATTCCAGAATAGTCCGTTGCTGGCCCCAAGATAGGGCTCTTCGTAAAGCGTGCGTCCGCGGAAGTAGCCAGAGACGTCGGCGGCCAGCCGTCCGCGGGTGAAAGTGGCGACCACATTTCCGGAGTGCTCGGGACGGCGCGTCAACTGTTGTCCCACGGCGAACGGCAGCGGCGCCTGGTTGCTGGAGCCATCCAGCGAAAGGATGCGCGTTTTCAGCAGCGTGTAGGAGCCGGTGACCAGCACCCAGCGCGCTGGCCGCAGCCGCGCCGAGAACTCCGCGCCCTGTGCCTGCGAATTGGCGAGGTTGGCGGATTGAAAGTGACTCAACGCGGTGAGCGAGCCGCCGAGGGTGACGATCAGGTCGTAGTAGCGGTTGTAGAAATACGTGGCGTCGAGCGTCAGCAGATTGCCGAATTTCCGCTCCACCCCGGCATCGACGCTGCGCGTGCGCTCGGGTTTGAGCGCTGGGTTGTCGGTGAATGCCAGGTCGAAGCCGGAGGGCGGACGGAGGCCCATTCCAAAGGAGGCGTGCAAGCGGGCGCCGCCGGCGACATACGCCGCCGAAAGCTTGGGATTCACGCGCGATATATTGCTTTGCGGGAAGAACGGGCGGGAGTAACCGTCGGCCGGAATCGATGCCGTGCGGAAGAATTCGCCTCGCACGCCGCCGCTGAGGAACAGCCGGCCCGCCACCTCATAGCGATTCTCCGCGTAAACGGAAATTTCGTTGCGCTCCATCGGAAAAGTGGAGAAGGCGGCATCGGTGATGTAGCTGTTGGTCACGGATTCGTGCCCGCCGGTGACGCCGAACGAAGCCGTATCGTGGCGCGATACGCTGACGATGGTGCGGGCTTCGCCCTGGCCGCGGAGATCCTTGCCAAAACTGAACCCGTACTGGCTCTGGAAGCCGCTGTTATAGAGAAAGAAGCTGCCGAACAACTCCTGGCGCACGCGGGGCGAGAGGTCGGCTGCGTAGTGCGCGCCGTACTCGGAGAAGTTGTTCTTGGCGCGGCTCACGGTGTCGATTCCGGTGAAGGTATGCTTGGGATCGGAGCCCCAGGCGCCCGGTTGGCCGACTTCGTTGGAGTCGAAGTAGCCGTGCAGGGAGAGGCTCTGGCGGCCGAAGCGGCGGGTGAGAGAGAGCAGCACGTCTTCGTTGCGGTAGTCGCCATTGGTCACCAGGCCATCGGTATCGTAGCGCGAGGCGGAGGCCAGAATACCGAAGCCGGCGATAGTACCCGTGCCGGTGATCGCGAAGCGGCGCTCATTGTGGCTGCCGCCTTCCGCCAGTACGTTGAGCTGCGGAGCGGATTCCGGACGGCGCGTGACGAAATCGATGACGCCCGAGTTGGCATAGGATCCGTAGACGGCGGATTGGGCGCCGCGGATGACATCGATATGGTCCACGGCTTCGCTCGGGATGTGCGCGAAATCAAAACCCAGACCGCCACCGAAACCAATCACCGGGACGCCGTCGATTTCCACCAGGTTCAGGTTGGCATTGCCGCCCCGCAGGAAGAGGCTGGTCACGCCGCCGGGGGCGCCGGATTGATTGAACGCCACGCCGGGAATGTAGCGCAGCAGGTCCATCGCAAAAGGTTCATTGCTGGTTCGCACGCGGCTGCTGGGAATTACGTCCACGCTGGAGGCTTGCAGGCTGGCGGGGATTTCGATGGTAGATCCCATCACCCGCACGGAATCGACGCGCGGGGCGATCTCCAGTTGCACGCTGGCTGCCTGATCGAGCGCCAGGGTGCGAGTACTGAAGCCGGGCGCCGCGACCACCAGCCGCACATCCGGGGTTTCGGGAACGTCCAACTGGAAACTGCCGTTCGGGGCGGCGGTGGTCCGCCCGACCACGCCGACGCGGTTGACGGCCGCGATTTGCGCGCCGGGAACCGGGGCTCCGGATGGGTCGATGATTTTGCCTTTGATCCCGGAGGCCGAGACGCAGGCGGAAAAGGTCAGATAAAAGGCCAATAGGCCTGGAACGTTACGTAGCATGTCAGGCTCCTCCCTCGAGAGCCGGGCTGTAGCCGCTCGCTGGCCGGTCTCCTGACTTGCGCCTCGTCAAATCCGCCGGCCTTCCCATTCCGTCACCGGAACAGTGGCTTGTTCGACCGATTCTCCGCGCTTACAGTAGCGGGGCTGTGCTGGATTTTCACCAGCTTCCCGTGCACCATGCGAAAACTTCGACTACGGCTCCGAGTGTACACTATTTTCAGCAGGCTCTTCCAGCGTGCAGGAGATCGGAACGCTCAAGGTCGCGGCTCGGATACGAAGCCTCGTAGCGGCAACCAGGCCATCCGCGCCGCAATCGTGAGGGAGCGGTTGCTTCCCGGACGACGGCAGTTTCCCGGCAGAAAGTGGCTAACATAGAGTTCCATGCGGACATCAGCTTCCCAACTGGCGCGACTGGCCCTGCTTCTGGCCGTGGCGGG
>JANYJN010000008.1 GCA_025358475.1 Candidatus Solibacter sp. | reverse complement strand
TACATGATACTTCAATCTCCCGGATTCATCAAGAATCAGCGTGCCGCCGCCGAATATGGTGAGGTCCAGATCCGCAGGCATGCCGTCCGGCATGGTCAGACCGAACTTCTTGAGATCCCGCGCCTGCATACGCACCTGCTGGGAATATACCGCGACCGTCTCGTGCAGCAGAAAGCCGTCGGCGCCCACGCGATAACACGGCATGACGTCTATCACCCTGGTATAGGCGTCTTCATCCACCATCAGCGCGGTCCGGTTCTCCCACAGGAAGCGGAAAATCTCGTCCTTGTCGTGCTGCATCGATTCGAAATGCGTTCGGCCGTACCGCAACTTCTTCACATCCGGACCGCCCCACACGCCTGGTTCGGCGGCTTCCTGGGACGCGGGCTGGAAACCTAGCGCGGCAAATCCCCCAAGCAGCGCCTTGCGATACTCGTAGCGCGAATCGTCGGGCTGCATCTCGTAGTCCGCCGTCAGCATGGCGCTGAGAAAGTCGCTGAACAGCAGATCGGTGGGCGGGCAGTAGTCGAGGGCCCGAATCGCCATGGTCAGCAGGTGCTCGGCCGTCTCCACCGCCGCATCCACCACGCCGATGCGGCTGACCATGCCTTGCTGCAACTTGCCGTAGAGGTCGATGCGCCGCTTCCAAACTTTCAGGAACGCGCCCAGCACCGCCGCCACCAGCAATTCGCCGCGCCGGTGGCACTCGGTGAATTCTTCGCTGGCCGCCAGTTTGGCACTCACCGGCAACTCGATGGAGCGCCGCAGCGCCACCCCGTGCGTGCCGTACATGGTCTCCCCCACCTGCTTGGCAAGACCCAGCAGTACGCCTTGCTTCAACGCCGTTTCGGTGAGCACGGAAGCTTTCACCAGCCCCTTATTCCCGGAACTCCCCAGGTCCAGTCCGGCGCTCACCACCTCGCGTAATGAGAGCACCGAAAAGAGCGCCACAATGTCCGCGAAGCCCTCGTGAAATGCCGCCTGGTCGGGAGACGACGGGCGGAGATACCCGTCGCGTAGGCCATCGACCAACGCGTGCGTGGTTTCATGGGCGACCACCTCATGGGAGAGGCAGGTGAAGACCATCCCGCTCTCGCCGGGGTAGTAGCCGAAAAAGATGGCACGATCGTCCTTCGAGTAGAACGCGTTGAGGTCCTGGAAGGCGTGCGGCGCGATGGTCAATTGGTGCCCCGGAAAGCTCCACCTTACCCGCCGGCCCAGCGCCCGCTCAAATCGCGCCAGCACGCGCATCACGATGGCATACACGTTGCGCGCCTGAAACGCCCGATCCTTTTCCGGGTTGACAACTACCTTCAGCAGGTCGCTCGCCTTGTATGGAGCGGGTTTGTATAGGATCCGGTTGGATGCGTCGTAATCGATGACCTGCACGCGGTACCCTCGCGGTCCAGGCGACAGCTCTTCGTTGGGAATTTCGATCAGCGCCGTCAGCACGGCGCCGTCGGCACCGCGTACGCTCGGGTCCAGCGCGATCACGCGGTAGGTGCAGGCGGGCTGGACAATGGGTGTAAAGGCGGCGGCTTTCGCTCGGGCTGGTTTCTGCTTTGCCATACGTTTATCGGCCAGCGATGTGCCGGCATCCTCAGGGGAACCTTAGAAAACTGTTTCACAAATACAATATCGTATTCCGAAGCAACCGCTCGCTCAGATGCCGGAAAAAATGCGCAGGCAAGCGGGCGTTGGCAGGCTGCAACCCAATGCCACATAGTTTTTCCCGGTGGGCAAACCCCAAGGTCCGCGGTCGACGCCCCCGTCGGCCTGCCCGCGCCTTGCAAGATTGCCGATATCGCAGTTCCGGAATGCGCGACGGGGGCGTCCGTCCCCCAGAGGGGGCCCCAGGATTTGTGGGCGATTCAAGTTTGGTGGGCCCTGCTGGATTTGAACCAGCGACCGACGGATTATGAGTCCGCTGCTCTAACCAACTGAGCTAAGGGCCCGTGCTAAAGAATCTACTACTTAGGCTGCGTCCTTCTCGGCTTTCTGGTTCGGTGTGCCCTCTGTGTGCCCACCCTTGCCACTCGCGCCCGAGTTGAACGCCTCCAGCTTCTCGAACGCGCGCTCCATCGCCTCGGACGTCGGGTGCACGTATCGCTGGGAAACCGTAACGCTGCTGTGCCCCGCAATCTTCATGATGGTGAATGCGTCCACCCCGGCCTCTC
>JANYJN010000005.1 GCA_025358475.1 Candidatus Solibacter sp. | reverse complement strand
GCCTTGGGCGGTTTCGGTGGCCGGGTCGTTGAGATCGCCGAAGTGGATGGCGCCAGCGGGGCAGGCTTCCACGCAGGCCGGGATATAATCCGCGGGATCGATTGCGGTCTTGCCGTTGGCTGCGGCTTGGGCCTTGGCGGCATGCCAGCGGCCGTGGCAGAAGTTGCACTTTTCGACCACGCCGCGCATGCGTGGAGCGACGTCCGGGTTGAGGGTCTTTTCCATGCCGGCGGGCCAAGTGGGGTCCCACCAGTTGAAGTAGCGGGCGTGGTAGGGGCAGGCGGCCATGCAGTAGCGGCAACCGAGGCAGCGCTCTGGCATCTGGCCGACGATACCGGTGGCCGGGTCGACATCCACCGCCTGCTGCGGGCAGACGCTGACGCAGGGGGCATCCTTGCCGCAATGCTGGCAGAGGACAGGGACGAAGGCGGAGCGGCGTTCGGCGCCTTCGGCTCCGTTATCGATCTTGAAGACGCGGATCCAGGTGAGGCCGGTGCGATCGGTGGCGCCGCCGGGGGCGGCGGGGGGGACGTTGTTTTCGACGGCGCAGGCGACCATGCAGGAGCCGCAACCGTTGCAGCGGTCAACGTCGATGGTCATGCCGTAGCGGGCAGCCGGAGTCTTTTTGTTTTCGGCGATCATGCGCGCACCACCTTGGCGCGGGCGGCGGGGCCGCACACGTCCTGAATTCCAGGGGAACAGCCCACCAGTACAGCGCCCGGGGGAACGGCCGGATCCACGGTGACCTCTACCGCGCATTTGCCGATGCGGGTTTGCAGCGTGGCGCGGGCGCCGTTGGACAAATTGGCGGCGCGCGCATCGCCGGGATTAAGCGCCACGCGGTTGGGGGCCAGGCGGAGGCCGGATTCCTGATAGAGCTTGGTCATGAGCGGAGAGAGGAGCGCCGGAGTATGCGGTTCGCGGATGGCGATGAGGGGGAGATCGGCTGGCGATTCGGGAGGCTCCACGGGGCGGGGTGCGGAGCGGCTTGGGGCGGCTAAACTTGGGGCGCCCAAAGAGGACAGGCCAGGAGGCCTATCCCACCTTGCTCCTTCGTTGAGGGACTTCCAGAAGGCGTCGGCGGTGAGGTCTTTCACCAGGGTATCTTTTCCGTCGGAATAAGTGAAGATGGCGCCCTGGGCGGAGTGGTGGATGGCGTCGGCGCGTTCGCGCAGCGCGGTGGAGGCGGGCAGACCGGCGAGCGCGCCGACGAAATCCGCCGGATTCGACAGGCCCGCGGGCGGTTTCACCAGCGGCACCGAAATCCGGAAGGTGGGGTGGATGGAATCCACGGCGGGCGCGATGTCATCGAGCACTTCGGGGTAAACGGCGGTGGGCAGCGCGTATTGGGCGTAACGGGCGTAGCCTCCGCGGGTGGCGGCAAAGGTCACGACGAGCGGATTCTCGCGGACCAGTTTCCGCTGGATGCGGTGCCACGGGATATAGCTCACGGCGGCGGATTCGTCGATGAGGAGCAGGCTGATGGAATGGTCGGGCACGTCGGCGAGTTCGCTGACGGCGGCGGCGGTCTTGCTCCAGGCCTCTGGGACGGGCGCTTCGGGGCGGGCGAAGACGGTCTTGCCGTAGGCGCCGAGTTGACGATTGATCTCGGGGATTTCGGGGGCATCGCCGAGGACCAGAGAGATGTCCTTGGCATAGGGGAGGCTGGGGATGGATTGGGCGAAGGCGCTCTCCGTGCCGGGTGCAAGCTGGATCCACTCATCGGCCAGCATGGCGGTGCGCGATTCGACGGCCTCGGCCTGAATGAGGCGAAAGTTGGGGCGGGCGGCGAGGACGTTGGCCGGGGTGCCCCAGCCATCGAGCAGGGGCGCGCCGATGCTGAGCACGGTTTTGGCGGCGGAGAGGTCGTAAGACACGGGCTGGGACTCGGGTGCGAGGTAGAGGCCCTTCAGGGAGGCCATGGCGCGGCGGTAGGTCCAGGAGACGGTGCGTCCGGGGTTGAGATCGAGGACGGCGATGGCGTTGGGGGCGAGGTGGGCGGCGCGTTGGTTCACGGCGGTTGTGGCTTCCGGGATGGGGCCCTGCTTGAGGCGGGCAGGGTGGTAGGGAAGGTGATGGGCGGAGAGGCCGAAGGGGCACAAGCCGCCGCGGACGCCGGCGAGGGATACGGGTTGATCGCCGACGCAACGGGCGCGCACGGCGCAACCGGCGGGGCAGAGGGCGCAATTGGTGAATTTGGCGCGGATCTCGCCGCGCGCGGGCCGCGGAACGCCGGGCCAGTTCTCGCTCCACAGTGCGGCATCGGTGACGAGGCGCCAGGGGGCCGGCGTGAAGAGAGCGCCAGCCACGGCGCCGCCGGCGAATTTGAAGATATCTCTGCGGGAGTTTTTCATTTGTGGCAGCTCATTTGTGACGGCTCATTTATGACAATCCAGGCAACTATGTTCCAGGTGCGATTGGCGATGGCAGGTCACACAGGCATCCATGGTCATGGCGGGCCGTCCGGCGTGTCCCCATATGTCGCGCGAATAGCCACTGATGCGATCCTGCTGGAAGGGCGGCAGCCCGTTGCTGGTTCCCTGATTGCCGTGGCACTGTTCGCATTTCAAGTTGCCGCGTTTGACGTGGGCGATGTGCGAGAAGTAGACATTCTCGGGTTGGCGCGCGTAGACCAGCCACTGGGGCTCGCGGCCCGGCGTCACATATCG
>JANYJN010000810.1 GCA_025358475.1 Candidatus Solibacter sp. | reverse complement strand
CCAACAGTCAGTCTGCACTTCCACGAGCGTATGGGAGGGAACGACAGGTCTGACTCCCACCAGATACGTCGAAGGGACGAAGACTTCAAGACCGATTACGTCCCGGACTTGCCAGGGCACTCACCATCCTCCTTGCCGTGCTGGGCGGCGTCATGACGCCGGAACGACGTCGGGAAAATGGGGTGCTTGCCGAGTCGGGTCCGGTGAAAAGGCCTCCCGCTCGGACCGTCCCGCTAATCCACACCGCGCATCGGAAGCTGCCCAGCAATCTCCCACTTAACCAAAGCCATCTGAAACCCGATACCATGACCCTTCAGTCGGCGAGAAGTCTCGACCTGCCGGAATTCGCCGGAGCGTGTCAACCGCTCCTGAGATGCTCTCTCTTTTTTCGCGGATACTAAGTCACAGGCTCATGGCATGAGTCAGTGGCCGGCTTACGGTGCGCCTTTGGGCCGATTCACGGGAGAATTCATGGAATCCCAGATCCTGAAAGCCCTGGAGGAAGGTGCGACGGTGGTGACGGGAAGTCAACGCCTCGCTCGGGTTCTCCGCCAGGAGTACGGCGCCATCCGGAAGGAACGGTGCGACGCTGCGTGGGTGGCACCCACCGTACTTACATGGCAGGCCTGGATGCCGGTGCTGTGGGAGGACCGCCAGTTTGGCATCGACAATCCGCCGGCCCTCCTGGATGAATGGCAGGAACGGGTTCTGTGGCAATCCGCTGTCCTGGAATCGGAGGAATCCTCCGAACTTCTGCAAACGAACGCGGCGGCTGCCGACGCACAGGAAGGCTGGGCCCTCGCCATGGAGTGGCGCCTGGACCTCTCGCGAGTGGAAAGCGCCGGTAATGCGGACTCGCGCATATTCGTTCGTTGGGCACGGCTCTTTCAGGTGCGATGTGAAACCGAGGGGCTCCTTGATCCGGCTCGCCTTACGGATTTCCTGCGGGGCGAGTTATCCCACTTACGGCTTCCGGCGGGAGTCGTCCTGGCCGGATTCGACGAGTTCACGCCGCAGCAGCGCGATTTCATCGAAGCGTGCCGCAATGCGGGCTGTTCCATCGAGATTGCGGTTCGTGAGCCTTGTGGGCGTGCCGACGACGCTGTGCGGGTTGCATTCACCGACGCTAAAGGGGAATTTGAGGCGGCGGCGCGGTGGACGCGAGCGCTGCTGGAACGCGAGCCCGGTGGGCGGATCGGAGTAGTGATTCCCGACCTGGCGGAACGCGGCCGTGAAGTGGCACGGGTGTTCCGTAGCGTCTTGGAACCTGCAATGCAACTGCCTGGACGTCCTGAGCTGCCACGGCTGTTCCACGTGTCGGCGGGAGCGCCCCTTTCGATGCACCCGCTGGTAGGCAGTGCCCTTTCACTTTTATCCCTTTCGCCGCGGCGCAATGAGTGGGACAAGGTCGGCAAACTGATTCTGAATCCTTATATAGCGGGGTCCTCGGCGGAGCGCGCCAGCCGTGGATTGCTTGACGCCCGAGTGCGCAAAGCGGGCGAGATGCAGGTTCCCATGACGTGGTTGCGGAGACTTTGCAGCGAAGCCGGTTCCACCGTTCCCACACTGGGGCGTGTCCTTAGAGAGTGGATCTCGCTTCGCGATCAGGCACCCGCCACGCAATCGGCAGCCGGCTGGAGCCGCACGTTTTCCGCGCTACTGGAATCGCTTGGCTGGCCGGGCGAAGAGACATTGACCAGCACCGAATATCAGACCGCAGCCGCCTGGAGCCGGATGCTCTCGCAGTTCGCGGCCACGGATGGCTTCGCGGGGAACCTGTCGATGACGAAGGCGGTATCGCTTTTGGGACACCTGGCGGCGGAGACCGTATTTCAGCCGGAGAGCGAAGAGGCCCCCGTGCAGGTGATGGGGGCGTTAGAGGCGTCGGGGCTCCGCTTCGATCACCTATGGGTGGCCGGCCTCCACGACGAGGCTTGGCCCGGGCCGCCGAAACCGAATCCATTCCTGCCCGTCAGATTGCAGCGCGAGGTCGGTCTGCCCCGCTGCTCTCCGGAGCGGGAGTTGGAGTTCGCAGCGCTGATCACGCGCCGCCTTTTGGCCAGCGCCCCGGATGTGGTGGTCAGCTATCCCGTGCTGGTGGAAGACCACGAGGTTTCGCCCAGTCCGCTGATTCTTGGGCTAAGAAGGATCGACGTAGGGGAACTGGCGCTCGAGGGAGACGCGGCGTATGTGGAAACGATTCGGGAATCGCGCGCCATGGACCAAGTAGTGGACGAGCTGGCGCCGCCGCTCGACGATGCGGAGTGGCAGCGCGGCGGCAGCAAGGTTTTTCAGTACCAGTCGGCGTGCCCGTTTCGCGCGTTCGCTGAGTTGCGCCTGGGCGCGGAAGAGATGGAGACGCCCGTCCCCGGCCTGGACGCGCGGCGGCGCGGCACGCTGGTACACGCGGCCCTGGAAGAATTCTGGAAGGAAGTCCGGACTCACGACGCTCTTTGCGCCCGTGGCGACATTCCCGATGTGGTCAGCGAGTCTGTCCGCAAGGCAATGGGCCGCCTGGAACGGAGCACCGGCGCTCAGTTACCCGAACGCTTCGGCGCGTTGGAGACACAGCGGCTGGAGGGTCTTGTCACGGCATGGCTCGCGTTAGAGAAGGATCGCGGCCCATTTGAGGTGATACAGCCTGAAGAGGGGAGTTCCGCGGAACTGGGCGGCATCCGCACGCGGGTCAGACCCGATCGTGTCGATCGCCTGCCGGACGGCAGCGACATCATCATTGATTACAAGACCCGCCGGACATCGGTTGCCGAGTGGGATACAGAGCGTCCGGACGAGCCTCAGTTGCCGCTCTACAGCGCTATCCACAAACGCCCTCTGGCGGGCGTGCTGTTCGGACAGGTCAAAGCGGGCGACTTGCAGTTCCGCGGATGGACCAGCGAAGCCGGGGTGGTTCCCGAGGTGAAACCGGCCGACCTCACTACCATGGTTCGCGACTGGCGCGCGGTGCTCGAACGGCTGGCGAGCGAGTTCCGCGCCGGCCATGCCGAGGCGGTGCCGAAGAATCGTTCCAAGAGCTGCCGCTATTGTTCGTTGGCGGCCCTATGCCGGGTGGCGGAGTGTTACTCCTTGGGCGATGAAGAGGAGGCGGAACGATGACCGCCCCGGATGCGGAACAGAGAAGACGAGCGCTGGACCCCGAGGGGTCGTTCCTGGTGCAGGCTCCGGCTGGTTCGGGCAAGACAGAGCTGCTCAACCAGCGATTCCTGAGTCTGCTGGCACGGGTGGACCAGCCAGAAGCCGTTTTGGCTATCACTTTCACTAAGAAGGCTGCCGGCGAAATGCGGACGCGCATCGTGAAGGCCCTGCGCGATTCAGCGGGGCCGCGCCCCGAGGAAGAACACAAGGCGCTGACCTGGGAGCTGGCGCGCGCGGTGCAAGAACGGAGCGCCGCCATGCGGTGGGACCTCTTTAGCAATCCGGCCAGGCTGCGAATCCGCACCATTGACTCCCTGTGCGCCGCGCTCACTCGCCAGATGCCGTGGTTATCGCGGATGGGAGCTCCGCCAGAGATTGTCGAAGCCCCCGGCGAACTCTATGTGGAGGCAGCCCGCCGCACGATCGAACTATTGGAGACCGAAGCGTGGAACGAGGATGTGGCGGCTCTTTTGGTACATCTGGACAACGATTTCCAGACGTTGCAAGGGCTGCTGGCCGGAATGTTGGCGCGGCGCGACCAGTGGCTGCGCCACGTCGCCGGAGCGGGCGACCTCGAATCGGCTCGTCTCGTGCTGGAACGGGCGTTGCGCAACGTGATTCTTGACGGCGTGGATAAAGCCAGAACGCTGGTGCCACCGCAGTCTGCAATCGAGATGGCCGCGATTTCGGCGGCGGCCGGGGCGAATCTCGCGGCGGAGGGCAAGGAAGGGCGCGCACTCGCCTGCGCCGGAATCACCTCGCTGCCTGGAGCGGATCGGCTGGACGCCTGGCTGGGGATTGTTGACACGCTGCTCACGGGCAAGGACGAATGGCGCAAGCGGTTGACGGTAGCGGACGGTTTCCCTCCACCCGATAAACCGCTCAAGCAGCGGTGCGCGAATCTCATTACGGCGTTGTCGGGCAACGAGCCCCTGCGGGAAGCGCTGGGAAACCTCCGGCACCTTCCCGACCCGCGATTCTCCGACACACAATGGCAGGCGCTCAAGGCGCTGGTCCACCTGCTGCCCGCGGCCGCCGCGCAATTGCAGGTGCGATTCCGCCAAACCGGCCAGGCCGACTACGCTGAGGTCGCCATGGCCGCGCAGCGCGCGTTGGGGGAGCCGGAAGAGCCCACGGATTTGGCGCTCGCGCTGGACTGCCGCATTCAACATCTTTTGATCGACGAGTTTCAGGACACGTCCGTGGGCCAGTACGGACTGATCGAGAAGCTCACGGCGGGCTGGCAACGGGACGACGGCCGGACGTTGTTCGCAGTTGGCGACCCGATGCAATCGGTCTATCGTTTCCGGGAGGCCGAGGTGGGGCTGTTCCTCAAAGCTGCCTCGGAGGGCATCGGCGGTCTGCCCATGGAAATGCTGCGGCTCACGGCCAATTTCCGTTCAGATCGCGGTGTTGTGGAGTGGGTGAACGACACGTTTCCCGGCGTCCTGGCGGAAGAAGAGGATGTCACCACTGGCGCCATCCGTTATTCCCGGTCCGACTGGGTGCATCCGCGCGGCCTGGACCCGGCGGTGACGCTGCACCCTTTTGTAGACCGCGACGACGAGGCTGAAGCGGCGCGGGTGGTGGCGCTGGTGCGCACGGCGCAGGCGCGCCAGGCCGGCAAGATCGCGATTCTGGTGCGCGCACGTAGTCACCTGGCGGCGATACTGCCGGCCCTGCGCGCTGCCGGATTGCGGTTCCGGGCAGTGGACATCGATCCCCTGGCGAACGTGCCGCTCATCCAGGATCTCACCGCGCTCACCCGCGCCCTGATGCATCCGGCGGATCGCATTGCGTGGCTCGCGGTGCTGCGCGCGCCATGGTGCGGCATGAGTCTGAAAGAGCTGAACACTCTCGCCGGCGCCGACGCACGCCGCACCGTATGGGAGTTGATGCGAGACCGGGAGCGCGGAGCCAACCTGGACGCGGCAGCGCAACGGCGGCTGGAACGCCTGTGCACCGTGCTGGAAACGGCATTCGGTACGCGGACTGGCTCGCTGCGGGATCGGGTGGAAGGCGTGTGGTTGGCGCTGGGCGGTCCGGCGTGCGCCGCGACCCGCACCGGCTTGGACAATGCCGAGGCGTTCTTCGACCTTCTCGAAGAGATGGATGACGCCGGCACTCTCGACGTGGCCGCGTTCGAAGAGCGCATTCGGAGCCTATACGCACATCCCGATTCGCTGGCCGACGATTCCCTACAGATCATTACCATCCACAAAGCCAAGGGGCTGGAGTTCGACGTCGTGATCGTGCCCGGTCTCGGACGCCGTACAAGAAGCGACGAGTCTCGCCTGATGCTCTGGCTGGAGCGCCCCCGTTTACGAAGCGAGCCAGAGCTTCTGCTGGCCCCGATTCACGGCACGGGCGCCGGCCAGGATCGAACCTACGAGTACCTCAAGCTCATCGAGAAGCGGAAATCGGAGTTCGAAGCGGGCCGCCTGCTCTACGTGGCGGCGACACGGGCGAAAGCGGAACTGCACCTGTTGGGACATACTGGCTGCGATCTGAAGGACGGAGTCGCAAGGCTGAAAGCTCCCGAATCCACATCTTTGCTGCGGCGCATGTGGGCTTTTGCGGAGCCCGTATTCCAGCAGGAGTTGGCGGCCAACGGCCCGGCGACGCAGGGCAGTGCGGCAGCCCGGGAACGCACGCCGCAGACGATCCAGAGGTTGGCGCTGGACTGGCGTCTGCCTGCTCCTCCCGCCGCTGTGGTGCCGCGCGGCGATCCCGCCGATGAGCGGACACCTGAGGGAGTGAGTTTCCGTTGGGCGGGCGACACACTGCGGCATATCGGGACCGTGGTTCACCAGATGCTGCGGCGAGTAGCCGAGGATGGCGTGGACGCGTGGCCTCGGGAGCGGGTGGAAGGGAGCGTACCGGCGTATCGGGCGGCGCTGGTCGCGCTCGGTGTCCCATCGGCGGAGTTGGTACGGGCGGTCGAGGATGTAGGCCGTGCTCTTACGCGCGTCTTCGATAGTAAGCGGGGCCGATGGATCCTGGCAAGCTACGGTGATGCCGCTTGCGAGTACCCGTTGTGCGGAGTGGTGGATGGCACCATCGTCAACGTGCGAATGGACCGCACCTTCGTCGACGAACTCGGAGTGCGCTGGATTATCGATTACAAGACCAGCTCGCACGAAGGCTCGGGCGTGGAAGCGTTCCTGGACAACGAACGGGAGCGGTATCGCGCACAACTGGAACTGTACCGCCGGATTATCTCCGGCGTGGACCAAAGGCCCGTGCGCGCGGCTCTCTATTTTCCGCTGCTGGACGGGTGGCGGGAAGTGGAGTTTGAGCCGGCGCAGGCGGGCAATGCCTTATAAGAGGAGACCGAATGTCATTCCGATTCATTCACGCGGCGGATATTCACCTGGACAGCCCATTGCTGTCGTTAGAGGAGTACCCGGGCGCGCCCCTGGAGGAAATTCGTCTGGCGACCCGCAGGGCGCTGGCCGGACTGGTGGACCTGGCGATCACGTCGGCGGTTTCATTCGTCGTAATAGCTGGCGACCTCTTCGATGGCGAATGGCGCGACTGCAACACCGGGCTCTACTTCGTCTCGGAGATGAAGCGGCTACGCGCCGCCGGTATTCCCGTCTACATATCGCTCGGTAATCACGACGCCGCCAACCGTATGACGCAAGTCCTGCCGTGGGGCGAGAACGTCCACTTCTTCGACCACCGCAAGCCCGAACGCATCGAGGTTGCCGGCCACGAAGCCACGCTGTTCAGCCAGAGCTTTCGAAGCCGTCACATTACAGAGGACCTGTCGGGCAGCTTCCCGAAAGGGAGTGCCGGCACGTTCAATATAGGAGTGCTACACACGTCGGCCACGGGCTCCGCCGGCCACGAGCTGTATGCGCCGTGCTCTCTCGAAGGCCTTGTCTCGCACCAATACCAGTACTGGGCGCTGGGACACGTACACAAACGGGCTGAGTTGGCACGGGATCCGTGGATCGTCTTTTCCGGGAACATCCAGGGCCGCAGTGTGCGCGAGTGCGGTCCCCGAGGCTGCTACTTGGTCGAAGTGAACGACCGTGGCGGCGTAACCCTGGATTTTGAACCTCTGGACGTCGTGCGATGGGAGGTCCTACGCCTTTCCGCCAGCGACGGCACGACCGAGGACGACCTGGAGGAAATTGCCCAGCGGGCGATTACGCGAACCGCAACCGGCGTCGGGGGCAGGACCCTGGCGCTGCGTTTCGAGCTGGCGGGCCACGGGCGGACGTGGAATCGCGTGGCCGTCAACATGGCGGGCTGGCGCAACCGCCTGCGGGCGCTGGCCGGCGACGCCTCCGTCCCGGTCCACGTCGAGAAGCTGGAGTTGATTCCCCAGCAGACCGCACCGTCCGCCCCGGCTATGGGAGCGGGCCCTGCCGCCGAGTTGAGCGCCCTGGTGAACCAGTACATGGAAGATCCCGCGCTGCTGGAAGAGTTGAGTCAGACATTCGGGGAACTGAAAACCAAGCTGGAAGGCGCTGTGCGGTTGGGTGAGGAATGCGTAGATCCGCAGGATCCGGAGTTACTACGGAAGGCGCTTTGTTCCGTGGAGCCCTTGCTGCTGAAAGGAGACGAGAAATGAGGCTGGAAACGCTAGATCTCATCGCATACGGTCCGTTCACACAGCGGCGCCTGGAATTCTCCAGCGCGTTCACCATCGTCTACGGGCTGAACGAAGCGGGTAAGACTTCCGCGCTGCGCGCCCTCGCTGACGGCCTCTATGGAATCCCCGCTCAGACTTCCGATGCCTTTGTTCACCCGTACGGAGCCCTGCGGGTCGGGCTGGTTCTGGCAGACGGCACGAACCGGCTGGAGTTCATTCGACGCAAGACCCGCATTCAATCGCTGCGAGCGTCCGACGACGCGGCCGTGGT
>JANYJN010000775.1 GCA_025358475.1 Candidatus Solibacter sp. | reverse complement strand
GTGGGCGGGACGAAGCCCTCCGGCCGCTCGCCCGTTCCCCATATGTCGAAGCGCTCGGTGAGCGCTTGTACACGCGCCACCAGATTTGCATCCAGCGGTGCGCCGTGCCCGCGCCGGTCGATGGCGGCACGAACCGCCGGCGCCTCGCCCGCCACCGCGGTGGTGGCGTCCAGCAAGGCCAGGACGCTGTTGCCGGCCGTGCCCCCGCCCACCATCGTGACGCCGTGGTAGCTCTTGGCTTCCGCGCCCATCCGCTCGAGATTGAACCTGCCGCGCACCGCCATGAGGGTTGGGGCTTTCTCATTGTCGGCGGCGGAAAAGATCAGAATTTCATCGATGTCGTGGAGCGGGTCGAAGCCCGCGATCGCCACCAGCTTCATCCAGTCCTCGCCCAACTTCTGGGCGTCCGTGCCCACGTACCTGAATAGCGCGGACTCCCGGATCGCGGACACTCGAATGCCGATCACGACCTTCGTATCCGCGGGAAGGAAGTTCAGCGCGGAGTCTCCCGCCGCTGCCAGCCGCGCCGCTACCAGAGCCACCAGGACCAACCTCATTGACACCTCCGCACCCCCAGTATGAGGCCCGCTCTCCCGCGTCGCAAATACGAACCAAGGTTATCTCTACAGCACTGAACCCCCGCCTTCTCCGCTTCCTCCGCGCCCTCTTTGCCGTTGACTTTATGTTCTCCGCGCGGCTCTCCGTGTCTCCGCGCCTCCGCGTCAAGAAGCATCCCTCAACCTCCACGCGAACCCAGGACCAGGCGTGCATCAGGTATCCTGGAGTCCGAATATGTCACCCTTCCGTCTCCTCACCGCGCTCCTCTTCCTGGGCGTCTCCACGGGTCTCTCCGCCGAGCTGGACCTCATCCAAAATGCCTCCGCCCGTCAAGGCATCAGCCTCAACGGACCGTGGCGCGCCATTGTCGATCCCTACGAATCCGGCTATTACGACTATCGCTATCAACCGCAGGCCAACGGCGGTTTCGGCGCCAACAAGAAACCGAAATCCAAAAGCGATCTCATCGAATACGATTTCGATACCGCCGGCATTCTTCAGGTCCCGGGCGATTGGAACACCCAGCGCCCGGAGCTCATGCTCTACGAAGGTACGGTCTGGTACCAGCGCGATTTCGATTACTCCGTCCAGCCGGGACACCGCATCTTCGTCTGGTTCGGCGCTGCCAACTATCGCGCCATGGTCTTCCTCAATGGCGTCAAGGTGGGCGAGCACGAGGGCGGTTTCACGCCCTTCCAGTTCGAAATTACCGCTGCCGTCCGGCAGAAGGGCAACACACTGGTGGTTAAGGTGGACGACCAGCGTAAGCCGGACTTCATCCCCACCGTGATGACCGATTGGTGGAACTACGGCGGACTCACGCGCGCCGTCCGCATCATCGACGTGCCCGGGACTTTCGTGCAGGATTACAGCATCCAGTTGGAGAAGGGCTCGCAGACGCGCGTCGCCGGCTGGGTCCGCCTGAATGGCGCGGACCGCGGACAGAAGGTCACCGTCCGCATTCCGGAAGCCGGCATAGCGCAGACGTTTACGCCCGATGCCAGCGGTCTGGCCCGCGTCGCATTCGACGCACGCCTCGACCTCTGGTCGCCGGAGCGTCCCAAACTCTACGACGTCACCGTCGAAGCGGGCGCCGACCGTGTTACCGACCGCATCGGCTTCCGCACAATCGAGGCCAGGGGCCGCAGCCTGCTGCTGAATGGCAAGCCCGTCTTTCTGCGCGGCGCCTCCATCCACGCCGAAGCGCCGTTCCGCGCCGGCCGCGTCTATTCCGAGGCCGACGCGCGCACCCTATTTCAGTGGGCCAAGGAAGTGGACTGCAATTTCGTGCGCCTGCCGCACTACCCGCACGATGAAGTCATGACGCGCCTGGCCGACGAGTTGGGCCTGCTGGTGTGGTCGGAGATTCCGGTCTACTGGACCATCTCCTGGGAGAACCCGGAGACGTTGCGCAACGCCGAACGGCAACTCGCGGAAATGATCTCGCGCGACAAGAACCGCGCGTCGGTGATTCTGTGGAGCGTGGCCAACGAGACGCCGCGGGGCGACGCACGCCTTAAGTTCCTCACCACCCTGGTGGAACGCGCGCGCTCTCTCGATTCCACGCGGCTCATCACGGCGGCGCTAGAGACCCACTATGCGGACCCGCGCACCATCGTCGTCGAAGATCCGCTGGGCAAGTTCCTCGACGTGGTCTCCTGCAACGAATACGTGGGCTGGTACGACGGGCTCCCGGAGAAGATCGATACCATCACCTGGCAGACCCCCTATGAGAAGCCGTTCATTCTGAGCGAATTCGGCGCCGACGCGCAGGCCGGCCGCCACGGCGACGATTTGACACGTTTCACGGAGGAATATCAGGCCAACGTCTATCGCCGGCAAGTGGCCATGTTCCGCAGAATTCCGTTCCTCAATGGGACCATCGCCTGGGTATTAGTGGATTTCCGC
>JANYJN010000767.1 GCA_025358475.1 Candidatus Solibacter sp. | reverse complement strand
CGCAGCTCGGACTTCTGGCCGCGTCTCTGCGTTGTGCTCATCAACCCATGTTCAATGCCTGACCCTTTTTGGTATATTGATCTCAACTCCGTAACCATATTTAGCACCTCGTCAAAACGATTTAGCACCTCGTCAAAACGGAAAGGAAGATGTCCGGTGAACTCAACGAAAGACCCTAAACCCAAGAACGCCGTCTCCCGCCGCGGATTCCTCGGCGGCATCGGCATCGGTACCGGCGCTGTAGGAGCTGGCATCCTTGAAAGAGATGCCCAGGCGGCCCCCGCCGCTGCCAACGTCGTCGGCCCCGGCCCCGTCCCCATCACCCTCAACATCAACGGCAAACCCGTGAACCTCACCGTTGAGCCCTCTGTCACCCTGCTCGACGCGCTGCGCAATCACCTCGATTACACCGGCGCCAAAAAGGTCTGCGACCGCGGCGTTTGTGGATCCTGTACCGTCATTCTCGCCGGCAAGAGCGTCTACGCCTGTAACGTTCTGGCCATCGATGTGCAGGGACGCAACATCGAGACCATCGAAGGTCTCCCCGCCAACAACCCCATCTCCACCGCCTTCGTCAACCACGATGCCCAACAGTGCGGATACTGCACCCCCGGCTTCGTCATGGCCACCAAGGGCTTCCTCGCCGAACACCCCAGCCCCACCATGGACGAAGTCAAGAACGGCCTCGGCGGTAATCTCTGCCGCTGCGGTACCTACATGGGTGTCCGCCAAGCCGTCCTCGAAGCCGCCAAGAATATGAAGGGAGCGAAAAATGGCTAACACACCCGACTATAGCTGGCCGCCGATGGACACCCGCAAAGTCATCGGTAAGCCCCACAAGCGCGTGGACGGCCCCCTGAAGGCCTCCGGCCGCGCCAAGTACACCTCCGACCTCAAGATGAAGGACATGCTCTACGCGGTTTACCTCACCTGTCCGCACGGCCATGCCCGCCTCACCTCCATCGATGCCAGCGCGGCAGAGAAGATGACCGGCGTCAAAGCCGTCCACGTCATCGCCGAGGCAGGCAAGGAACTACAGTGGCACGGCCAGGAAGTCGCCGCCGTCGCCGCCACCACCGAAGAAGCCGCCCGCGAAGCCGTCCGTAAGATCAAAGTCGCCTACGAAGTCCTGCCCCACTTCGTCAACGAAGCCGACCTGGGCAAGGCCGGATCCCGCGGCAAAGCCGCCGGCGAGAAAGTCACTGGCGATCCCGAAAAAGCCATCCAAGATGCCGAGGCCGTCTCCGATGGCGTCTACGGCATCCCGGTCGTCACCCACTGCTGCCTGGAACCCCACGGCACCGTCATCCAGTGGCAGGGCGACCAGGTTATGGCCTGGCCTTCCACCCAGTTCGTCACCGGTTGGGCTGGTGTCCTCGCCCCCAACCTCAAAGTCCCCGCCGCCAATATCAAGGTCAAGATGGATTATATCGGCGGCGGCTTTGGCAGCAAATTCAGCCCCGGAGCCTGGGCCGAAACCGGCGCCCGGCTCTCCCAAAAAGCCGGCGGTAAGCCGGTCAAGATCTTCCTCGATCGCGCCACCGAACAGCAGATCGCCGGCAACCGTCCCAGCGCCTTCGGCAAAATTAAAATCGCCGGTAAAAAGGACGGCACCATCACCGCCTGGCAATCCGAAACCTGGTCCACCGGCGGTTTCGGCGGCGGCGGACAGCCCCCTCTTCCCTACGTCTACTCCAACATCCCCAACACGCGCCTCAACCACGTGTCGGTTTCCGTCAATGCCGGCCCCTCCCAGGCATGGCGGGCCCCCAACAACCAGCAGGCCTCCTACCTCACCTGCTCCGCCATCGAGGATTTCGCCGCCAAAGTGGGCGTCGATCCCATGGTGGTCTTCGATAAGAACGCCGGCTACACGCCGCGCGCCGAACAGTATCAGTACCAGTTGAAGAAGGCTGCCGAACTCGCCGAGTGGAGCAAACTTTGGAAGCCGCGCGGCTCCCAAACCGGCCTCGTGCGCCGCGGCCTCGGCATCGGCGTCAACGCCTGGGGCGGCGCCGGCCACGCGTGCACCGCCCGCACCACCATCAATCCCGATGGCTCCGTGCTGGTCGAAATGGGCACCCAGGATCTCGGCACCGGCACCCGCACCATCATGACCCAGGTGGCCGCCGAAACCCTCGGCCTGCAAATGGGCCAGATCAAGCTCGTCATCGGCGATAACAGCCTGCCGCCCGGCGGTGCCTCCGGCGGTTCCACTACCGTCGGCGGCGCGTCCTCGGCCACTCGTAAATCCGGCGTCAATGCCCTCGCCAAGCTTTTTGAAGCCGCCGCCCCGGCGCTCGGCGCCCAACCCGAGGAACTGGAAGCCGTCGATGGCACTGTCCGCGTCAAGAGTAACCCCAAGAAGAGCCTCACCTGGGCTTCCGCCTGCCAGAAAATCGGCCCCGGCGGCAAGATCAGCGAGACCGGCGCCAATGAGCAGCGCAATCCCATGGGCCTCAACAGCGGCGGCTCCGCCGGCGTTCAGGTGGCCGATGTCAGCGTCGATACCGAAACCGGCCTCGTCAAAATCAATCGCTACGTGGCCGTGCAGGATTGCGGCCTCATCATCAACCCGCGGCTCGCCGAAAGCCAGGTCTACGGCGCCATCGTCATGGGCATCTCCACCGCCCTGTATGAAGAGCGCATCATGGACGATACCACCGGCCGCATGATGAACTCCGACATGGAGTTCTACAAGCTCGCCGGCATTAACGACATCGGCGATATCGTCGTCCACCTCGATATCCGCGAGGTCAACGATAAGCGCGGCGTCATCGGCCTCGGCGAACCCCCGGCCATCGGTATCTGCGCCGCCGTCGGCAACGCCGTCGCCAATGCCATCGGCGTTCGCGTCCCTAACATCCCCATGTCTCCAATGCGCGTGCTCAATGCGCTCGAAGGGAGGAAAGCATAATGCAAGCCTTCGCATACGCTAATCCGGCAACCGTCCAAGAGGCCGTGGCGCTGCTCTCCGCCAAGTGGGGAGAGACCGACGTGCTGGCTGGCGGCACGGATCTGATCAGCCTCATGAAGGAAAACCTCCACACGCCCACGCGCGTCGTCAACATCAAGAACATCAAGGAACTCGAAGGCATCCGTAAGACCGCCGCTGGTATCCGCATCGGCGCCCTCGTCACCATGGATGAACTTGCCACTAACGCCGACGTCAAAGCCGCCGCCCAGTCGCTCTCCGATGCCGCCGCGGCCATCGCAAGCCCGCAAATCCGCCACATGGGGACCGTCGGCGGCGATCTCTGCCAGCGCCCCCGCTGCTGGTACTATCGCCAGGGCTTCGGCCTCTTCGCCATGAAAGATGGCAAGAGCCTGATCCCCGGTGGAGCCAATCAATACCACGCCATTTTCGGCGGCGGTCCGGCTTACTTCGTCAGCGCCTCCAGTCTCGGCCCCGCACTGGTCGCGCTCGGCGCCACGGTTAAGCTGGTTTCCGCCAAAGGTCCTCGGCAAGTCCCGGCGGCCAGTTTCTTCGTCGTGCCGCCAGACGAAACCTCGCGTGAGATCGCCCTACACCCCGATGAGATCCTCACCGAGATCCTCATCCCAGCCGGCGCCGTGCTCAGTGCCACCTACGAAGTCCGGCAGAAGGAGGCCCTCGATTGGCCTCTCGCCACCGCTAGCGTAGTGCTCCACATGCGCGGCAACGTAGTTGCCTCCGCTAAGATCGTCATGGGACACGTCGCGCCCAAACCCTGGGATTCCCCCGAAGCCGCCCAAGCCATCGCCGGTAAAACCATCACCGCCGAAACCGCCGAAGCCGCCGGCAAAGCCGCCGTCTCTGGCGCCCAGCCGCTCAGCCAGAACGCCTACAAAGTCGCCCTGGCCCGCGTCGCCGTCAAACGCGCTCTCCTCGAGGCCGCCAAACAAAAGGCATAACCATGGAACGCCCCGGTCTTACTAAAATCGGCATCAATCGCTGCGAAAAGCTGCGCTGGAAGGGCATGTTTATTCAAGCCGAGTGGGACCCCACCATTCAGCACTCTAACGACCGCTCCTTCTGGTGCCAGCACACCTGGAACTGTCTCGGCCCCGACGGCAAGATCGCCGACGAGTTCGAATGCAGTCCCGGCCGCCACTGCTACCAACAACTGTAGGACAGGCCTCCCGGCCTGTTGTGATGGGCCTTCGGCCCGCGAAATCCCATGAAAAACTGGGATCATGGCAAAGGTGGGAGCGGTGAGGTCGTTTGGACAGTGGAGAAGTTGAGGTCGTCGGCCTGTTTGACCCTGG
>JANYJN010000724.1 GCA_025358475.1 Candidatus Solibacter sp. | reverse complement strand
CCGATTTGGCGTCGGCTGGACAGATCACGGTGCAGGTTTCTAACGGCACATTAACCGGCAGCACGATCAATGTGGCGCCTCAGGCCGTGGCACCTTCGTTTTTCCTTCTTGACGCCGCCAGGCACATCGCGGCGACTCACTTGAACGGCTCACTAATCGGGACGGCTACTTCCACGCCCCCCGGTACGCCAGCCGCGCCGGGAGAGTTGATTGTCCTGTACGGCAATGGTTTCGGCGCCACCAATCCGGCCGCGGTGAACGGCCAAATCCAAGCCGGGGCCGCCCGCTTGGTGGACACACCGACCATCCAGTTCAATGGCATCTACCTCAATATTGTGTTCGGGGGTCTTTCGGCGACGGGCCTGTATCAATTCAACGTGTTGGTGCCTACCGGGGTGGATGACGGCGATGCGACCGTGGTAGCGATTGCCGCGGGGATGGTTTCCCCGGCCGCGGCGCTCACGATCAGCCGGTAGCCTGACGCCGCATTCGGTACAACGATTGGGCCGTGGGGTTGCCAAGTACAGGCTGCTCCACGAAGGCCCGGTTACTGATTCGACACTACACTAGATAAACGCCATCGTCTTGACGCCGGAGATGTCGAACGGACGCCGGCAGCGCACATTCTTGCACGATGCCTTGTCGTCCAGCAGCACCATGTAGCTTTGCGCCTTGGCGAATTTAGCCCGGTCCCGTTCGTCCCCGCCCGGCGGCAGGCGATCTTTCTTCTTGCGCAACATCCACCTGAGCTCGTAGGTTTCCGCGCTGCGGCAATACGGGCAGTTCAGCACCGCCGGCTTAGTGGTCTGCGATTCCGAGTAATACGCTCGTTCGTCCATAGCTTAGCGCTCTCCGATCGGGATCCACGTCTGCCCGTCCGGGTTGCCCTTGTATTCGGCCCGCGGACGGATCAGACGGTTGTTGCGGTATTGCTCCAGCACGTGCGCCGTCCAACCCGACATCCGGCTGACCGCAAATATGGGAGTGTAGAGATCGATGGGAATGCCCAACGAATAGTACGCGGAAGCCGAATAGAAGTCCACGTTCGGATCCAGCTTCTTAATCCGCTTCACCGTCTCTTCCATTCGCTTGGAGAGGCGGTACAACTTCTCGTGGCCCGTGCGCTTGCCCAGTTCCTCGCTCAGCACGCGCAGGTGCGTGGCCCGCGGATCTTCCGTGCGGTACACCCGGTGGCCGAAGCCCGGTATTTTCACCTTGCGCGCCAGCGTGCTTTTCAGCGCATCTACCGCCGCCTCTTCATCGCCCATGCCGAGCAGCCATCGGATCACGTCCTGGTTGGCCCCGCCGTGCAGCGGGCCCTTTAGCGCGCCGATCCCCGCCGTCACCGCCGAGTAGATATCCGACAACGTGGCGGCCACCACGCGCGCCGCGAAAGTGGAAGCGTTCAGCTCATGGTCGGCATGCAGGGTCATCGCCACGTCAAAAGCGTGTTCCATGATGTCGTCGGGAATCTTGCCCGTCAGCGTGTACAAGAAGTTCGCCGCGAAGCTCAGGCCCGGGTCCGGCGGGATCACCGCCTTGCCCGTGCGCAAACGGTCGTAGGTGGTCACGATGGCCGCCGTCTGCGACATCAGGCGGACCGCCTTGAGATGGTTCGCCTCCGCCGACATGTCCTGCGCCGCCGGGTCGTACAGGCTGAGCATGGAAACCGCCGTGCGCAACACATCCATGGTGTTGGATTGCGGAACCGATTTCAGGAAATCCACCACTGCGGCCGGCAGTCCCCGCTCTGCCGCGAGTTGCTTCTTGAACTGGTCGAGTTCGGCCTGCTTGGGCAGCCATCCGTTCCAAAGCAGGAAAATCACTTCCTCGAAAGTCGCGTGATCGGCGAGCGTGTGGATGTTGTATCCGCGATAACTGAGTACGCCCGCGTACCCATCGATGTAACAAATCTCGCTCTCGCCCGCTATGACGCCTTCCAACCCTGCCGTAGGTGTACCCATGTAGCGCTCCCTCCGCGAACCCGATATGACCTCAGCGCCCCGCCGGGCAGCCCTGGACCGGCGGAAATCCGATGCTCATATCCCGCCGCTCCACCCAGAGCTTTTCCTGCCGGCTCTTGCCGTAATCCACCGTCAGAAGAACGCCGGACCCGCACGAACGGCTGCGCGTGATCCGCGCTTCCCCGAAGCCAGTGTGCCCGCTGTTCGGGCCCCAATCTTCTATGAACTTGTCGAACGGATAGTAGCGGCACGGGGAAGCGTCCGTGCAGCCGAACAAAGCGTACGCGGCCCTGTAATCACGGGCATCGAGGCGGCTCAGGAACTGCTTCACCTGCCGCTCTTCGCGAAAATTGTGAAAATTGAAGAACAGGCCGCCGCCGATCAATATTGACGCGACCAGCGTGATCAACACAATTTTAACGATCTTGGCGATCTTGCCGCGCCGCTCTTCACCAGCGCCGTATTGCTCCAGGTATCCGGGCATCACTTACGATTATGGCTCACTTCTTGGGCGCTGGAGCGGCTGCCGGGTAGACCTTGTCGAACGCCGCGATCAGATCGCCAGTGATGTCCAGCGCCGCCTTGAAATAGGGGGCGTAGGGAGCGTCCACCACGATGTCGTAGCCCTTCTCCTCCGCTAGCTTCCTCAGCACCTCCGTCATCTTCAGCGCGGACTTTTGCAGGATCTCGTTACGATCTCGTTCGACATCGGCCTGC
>JANYJN010000722.1 GCA_025358475.1 Candidatus Solibacter sp. | reverse complement strand
GCACCGCCGGGTACGTTATTGGCCGCGGATCGGCGCTGAGTGCGCAGGTTCCGGAGGCCGAGGTCACAGCACCCGCACGTCGCCCTTGCCCCAGACCGTCTGGCGGCCCACGCCCACCCAGCGGGCGGCGCGCAGCCAGGGGAGAAATTCCCCCAGCGGGCCTGCGTATTCCGCCTCGCCGGTGAAGCCGCCAATCGGGTGGACCTGGCCGGTACGGCCGCTCTTGCGCTTCACCTGCTCCCAGACGAGGTCGCTGCGCCGCAACTCGACGCGCGCGGCGCGCTCGCCCAGGCCTTTGAAATCGATGTCTAAAGCCCCGGCGCCATACAGCGAGCGCAGCGTGCTGATACGGTCGCGCAGCCGCCTGAAGAGGATCGGAAACTCCGGACGTCCGGCCAAGCCCCCGGCGCTCTTCAGCTCGGTGGGCGTCTGGAAGCGGATGGTGACGCTCTCCGTCGGGCATGGCTCCGGGTCGAGGTTGGCCACGATCGGGGCGGCGGCGGTTTCCCATACGGCGTGTGCCACGTCCGCCGCGCCGAGCTGTTCCGTGCGTTCCAGTTCGGCGCGCCCCCGTCCCGGACCCAGTCCCTTTTCGGCCAGGCGGCTGAGCGCGGCACGGAAGTGGATCAGCGCGGGTTGGTGCAGGTCGAAGACGTGGGCGTCCAGGTAGAAGCTGTCGCCCTCAGCCACGGTGAGGTTGTCCAGGTGGGCCACGCGAAACACGAAGGGGCGGGGCCAGTCGGCCAGGCCGCTAGGGGCGGCGCCGAGGGTGTTGCCGGGCTCGAAGAGGCGGGCGTAGACTTCCGGGGGCACGGCATCGCGCAAAACCGTGCCAAATGCCCCGCGCACCACGTTGGCGCTCTTGCCCTGCGGAAAATGAACCTGATCCAGGGCGCGGAAATGGAAACGGAAGCGGTAGAACTCGAATGTAGTCACAATGTGGCCGGCGAACGCAACTGGCTCCTGTTGTATAATGGTAAGGCATTTGACTCTTGTTTTCCGCTTCGTACAAAGTTTGAGAGGGGGCTGCGTGAGTCCATTCCGCAGCCCCTTTTTTGTTGCCGGGCGCGTGGCGGGGTCGGTGTGAATCAGTTATACGCTAAGAAGGAATATAGGCAGATGAAAGAAAAAGGTACAGTGAAGTGGTTTAACGCAGCCAAAGGCTTCGGCTTTATCCAGCGCGAGAACGGAGAAGACGTCTTCGTACACTTCTCGGCGATCCAAAACGAGGGATACCGCTCCTTGGATGAAGGCGCCCAGGTGGAGTTCGAAGTGACCAAGGGGCCCAAGGGTCTACAGGCTACCGAAGTCACAGCCGCTTAACTCGCTGCCGCGGGCTGGCGGCCGGTACCGAAAGTGCCGTCGCCAGCCCGCCCATTTCACTTTCGGAGGTTTATGAGCAAAGAGGACAGCATAGAAGTAACCGGTACGGTGTTGGAGAAGTTCCCGAGTGGACTTTTCAGCGTACAACTGGAACACGAGCGCGTAGTTCTGGCACACCTGGCGGGCCGTTTACGGCGCAACCGCATCCGGGTTCTGGCCGGCGATAAGGTCACCTTGGAATTGTCCCCCTACGATTTGACCAAGGGCCGCATTACTTTCCGGCACAGATAGCAGTAGGATCCGGTGCCGTTCCCATCCCTCAACACCACGCCCAAACCGTCCTCGTATGAAGCAGCCCATACGTACTGGATGCCCTGTGTTAAAACGGGTGTGGCACTCAGTCACAGCAACATTAGAAATAATTTACGTAACAGTGCGATCCCTGGTAGATTCTTGAATTCTATGGGCAAAGAGGTGTTTTATGAAGGAGTCTGAGCCCCCTGGGGAGAGGCGGCACCCGCGGGCGCGGAAACTCGCCGCCGCTATACTCAAGGCGGAGAGTGACGTGGAAAAGCCCAAGAGCCAGCAGAACCGCCCGCGCAAGCAACCCGTCGGCCCGCTGGAGGATCTGTCAGCCGTATTGTCGCAGAAGGTTGTCGGCCAGCCCGCGGCCACGCAAGTGATTGTTCCCTACATTCAGATGTTCCAGGCCGGCCTGGCCCCGGAGGGCCGCCCGGTGGGGGTGTTTCTCTTGCTGGGACCGACCGGTACCGGAAAGACTAAGACCATCGAAGCGCTTGCCGATGTGCTCCATGGCAGCGAGAAAAACGTTCTTAAGGTGGATTGCGGCGAGTTCCAGATGGAACACGAGGTGGCGAAACTAATTGGCGCTCCGCCCGGATACCTCGGCCACCGCGAAACCCAGCCGATGCTGACGCAGCAGAAGCTGAATGCCGTGACCAGCGAGAAGTGCAGTCTCTCCCTGGTGCTGTTCGACGAAATCGAAAAAGCCGCGCCTTCCATGACGCGCCTGCTGCTGGGCGTGCTGGACAAGGGCACTCTGCGGCTGGGCGACAACTCCACGGTGAATTTTGAGAAGAGCCTGGTGTTTCTAACCAGCAACCTGGGCGCGCGCGAAATGATGCGCGAGATCAATCCGGAGTTCGGGTTTCAATCGGCGCGCTCCGTCGAACGGACGGATCTGACCAGCAAACTTCAGGGCATCGGGTTGAGCGCGGTCCGCAAGCGTTTTTCGCCGGAGTTCGTCAACCGCATCGATTGCATTATCACCTATCAGCCGCTGACGGTGGAATCATTGTCCACCATCCTGGATCAGCACATCGTGGACCTGCAAAACCACGTCAACACGCGGCTCGGCAATCGGAGCTTCACGCTGGATGTGCCGTTCGAGACGCGCCAATTCCTGCTCAAGAAGGGCACCAGCGCGGAGTACGGCGCACGCGAGCTGAACCGCACCATCCACCGTTTTCTGACGCAACCCCTGGCCACCATGGTGGCCACCAACCAGATCAACCCGGGGGCGCTGGTGCGCGCGGAGTTGGGGGAAGACGGCAAGCTCAGTCTCCGCTCCCAGGATGGCGACGGCGTCATCGGTCCGGCCAACCCCACCGTGCTCCTGGTGGACGATAATCGCGACCTGCTGCACTTTCTGGAACGGCTCATGGCCGACGCCGGATGGACCCTGCTCACGGCCGAAAACGCCACCGACGCCAAGCGCCTGATGCAGCAACACAAGCCCAACGCCGCCCTGCTGGATTACATGTTGCCCGACGGCAACGGCGTCGAACTGGGCGTGGAATTCCTGCAATCCGTGCCGCAGATGCTGGTGATCGTAATGACCGGGAC
>JANYJN010000718.1 GCA_025358475.1 Candidatus Solibacter sp. | reverse complement strand
GGCCTCATCGACGCTCAAGGTGCTCGCGGCTTTGACAAGATCGCGGCGCAGACGACGGACAACCTCCGGCGACTCGCTGGTTTCGTTGGTCTGATTGTTCTCCATTTCTCCTGGTTCCCTTCGCTGTTACTGGTGCTTACTTACCCGCGCCGCGCGGTTGGCTCGCTCCTGCATGTTGGTGCTCTCCACGCTTCTGGCTCGCTCTCCATGGATGGCGCTCTCGAACGGCATGGCTCGCTCGGTGGTCCTGGTTCTCTCTCGTCGTATGGCTCGCTCTTGCCTTGCGGCACCCTCTCGTCCGGGTGGCTGGAGCGGCGGGCCTGGCGTACCACAGACCCGCCGCGCCGCGACTTACCCGCTGATGCTTCCGGACAAAAGCACCGTCGTCGTCTCGACGCCGATACGCTCGCGCATCTCCTTGAGCGCGTCCTCGATGTACCGGTGCGGGCGCACGACCTCGTACCAGAAGGCGACCTTGCCCTCCTGGAGACGCCACCGCAGGCGCACAGGGATGCGATAGGCGGGGCCGTTGACGTGGATCGAGACGCCGAGGACAAACTGCTCCGGGATTTCGATAGTGCCCTTCTGCGCCGTGCCACGCACGACTTCGTCGTATTGAAACTGGATCTGGCCGTTGTTGAGGCGCACACCGGACGAGAACCCGACCGACTTCTTGGCCTCGAACGTGAGCGCGACCTGGAGCAAGTCCGCGCTGTTGGGTTCCACCACGTCGGGCATGTTTTCTTCGAGGAAGCGGGCGAAATCGACTTGCGTCATTTGCTTGCGGTTGCTCGCCATCCAGGTTTCAAACTCCACGCTGCGGCGCGGCTTGTATGCGGCGGTGTGGCCGCACCAGGCGGGCGTCTCGACCTCGTGATAGTCGAGGACGCCGACGAACTCCTCCTCCACGGTGTTGAAGAAGATCCGCGAGACGCCCGCCAGTTTGAAGGCGTTGACATACGCGATGAACGAGTCGGTATCGTGCAGGAGGACCGACTCCTTGATCCGGAGCGGGCGCGGCAGGAAGCGCTCCAGGTCTTCGACCTTGTACTCCTTGGGGACGACCGCGAAGACGCCCGCCTTCTCGTCCACGACGGGACTGCGCGGGTCGCCAAGAGCGGCGCCGGCCGCAATCGCGGCCTGAATGCTTCCGATGCGCTGCGGCTCGGGCTGAACGTTACCGTAAGGATCTCGTGCCATTTACACCACCTCCTTGAGTTGTTTCGGACTCTGCTCGATATCGACCACGCGCAGCGGGAGAGACTGCTGGCGCGGGTCGCTCCGGACGAGCTTGTTGTCTTCGGTCGCATAGAAGACCGTCATGCCGCGATCCGGTTCGGGCAGTTTGGTTTTGACCTGCGACTCGACCATCAGCACGTTGTTGGAGCCCTTGCTGGCGGGCTTCACGTTGACCGTGAGAGTGATCGAGCCGCTCTTTCCGGCCGCTCGCACGGCGGCGACGACCTTTTCGAGCGCGTCGGACAGTTCCATGACCGTCGCACCGTTGTTCATCTGGAGAATCGTGTCGGGGAACATCAAGCCTCCTTACTCCGTGGCGGCGCCAGGCGTGACCTGCCCGCAGAAGGTCTGCACAAAGGCGCGCATCTCTTCGGCGCGGGCGATCTCGTCCGCAGAGAGCTTCCGGACGAACTTCATCACCGCCTTGCCGTACACCTTGCCCTGCGCGTTCTGCGCCTTCTCCAGTTCGATCCGGACCATGTGGTGGTGGTACGGGACGCCCTGCGTGGTGAGCTTCAGGAAGTACTGGCGCACGGCCTTGAGGCTGGTCGGCGGCAGCGACACCACCTCCGGCAGCATCGAGGTGCCGCGCAGCATGAACAACTGCTTGCTGGCCTTGCACGCCTGCCCCGCGCCGCCGTCCGGTGCGGACTCGAACTGCGCGAGCGGGCACTTCTCGCACACGCCGCCCGGATCGCCTTTGCCCGTCTTGCCGTCAATGGACGAGCAATCGGGCGGGACGCTCCCGGCATCCTTGCTCTTGTAGTAAACGCGCGTGTCGCGGGCCAGGACGATAACGCCGTCGATGGCCGGTTCCGTCTTGTCGCCCTCCAAGCCGGGGATCAGCCAGAGCGCCGTTCCCGACGCCACCTTGATCCGCGACAGGTCGAACTCCGTGATACTGGTTCCCTCCGCGCAGTTGACGGCAAACGCCGCCATTACCGCCTGCCGTTCTTCATCCGGCATAGTGAGCGCGAGGGGCGCTGCGTTGGTTCTTACGAGGTCTTGCGACATAGTTTCTCCTTATGCTTTCCGGCTGCTGAGTTTGTGACCGAGGTAAACCTTGAGCGCGCGCCCAAGGGCTTCGGGGAGCGCCGCCCGAATGTCTTCCGCGCTCGCGACACGCTCCTCGTCCTGCGCGCGGGAGAACACTTCGGAAGCGATCTCCTTGACGAAGCCGCGCAGTTGGGAGTCGTTGTAGTTCTGCGGGATGAACTGATCGAGTCCCGCCTCCTTGAGCGCCTCCACGACGTGCCACCGATCCTCGACGGGGCTGGCCTGCACGTCCGGAACGAGCTTCAACGCGCGGCCATCGGCCTCGACCTTGTTGAAGCCTGCGTTGACCATCTCGTTGACAACCACGCGCTCCAGAGCTTTTAAATCCTGCTCAACCTGCTTGAGTTCTGCGGAGAGAGAGTCCTTGCGCTTTTCGAGGCACACGTACTCCTTCACCTTGGCTGTGTCCATTTGCATCTCCTGGTTAGTTCTTGATCTCCGCGAGGATCGCGTTCACGATGTCCGCGCGCTTTTCGAGAGCGCGCATGATCTTCCCGTCCACCGTGCCTCGCGCTATCAGGTGGATGTGAGTTACGGGCTTCGTCTGGCCGGGGCGGTGCGTGCGCTTCCGCGCCTGGTCATACTTGCCGAGCGAGTACCCGACCGAGTAGAAGATCGAGTACCGGGCGCGCGTGAAGTCCACGCCCTCGCTCCCTGCGTCGATCTGGACCGCTAGCACCTGCGCCTCGCCGTCTTGCCAACGCTTCAGTTCGTCCCGCTTACCGGATAGCTCCATCGAGGAGAGGCCCATGCCCTCGCACGCCTCGTGGACGGCCATCAGGTCTGCCGTGAACCGGCAGAACACCACCACTGCCTCGTCCTTTCCGATATCCTCCAGCGTGTCGGCCAGGAGCCTCTGCTTGGCGCTGTCGATGCGGTGGATCGTGTGGTCGTCGGTCGGCACGCAGCCGCCCGTGACTTGCTGTAGCCGGAGGAGCTTGACCATCGCATTCGCGGCGGTAACTGTTCCGTCCTTCACGCGCGCCACGAAGTCCTCTTCGAGATCCTTGTAGATCCGGGCGGCTTCGCCGGTCAGCACGCAGTGGTACGTCACGTCCGTGGCTGGCGGGAGGTCGAGTACCTCGTCGCCCACCTTGAACGTGATCCTGCTCATCTGCGCTTCGAGTTGGTCGATGTTCTGGAAGCCGGTAATCTGCTTCCGCTGGTAGCCGCCCATGACGGCATACTTTGTCCGGAACGCCGTGAAGGACGGGCCAAAGATACTCACGTCCAGGAACCGGAACTGCGCGTAGATATCCATCGGGCCGTGTGGCATCGGTGTGCCGGTGAGTGCGATCCGGTGGTTGGCGTGCAGCCGCAGGCGTTTAAGGAACAGGGACGCCTTGCCGCTCGGAGTCTTGATCCTGTGGGCCTCGTCCGCGATGACCAGATCCCACTGGACCTTCTCTGCCCAGGATGCAAACGGGTCGCGCCACGCGGAGTCGTAATTGATAACCACGATGAACGGCTGCCCGAGCACCTGGGCCAGCCTCATCTTCTCCGCGGCTTCCTCCTGCTTCTTAGCCACGGAGGAGTATTCCTCATCGAGCGCGACGATGATCAACGGGATGCCGACATTCCGCGCAAACTCCATGACCCACACCGGCACCACACGCAACGGGCAGAAGACGATCGTGCGCCGCGCCATGAGCCAGAGGACCAGCATGCAGGCCACGAGCGACTTGCCGCAGTTGTGAACGATAATGCCGTTGGCCACGAAGTTGTGGCCCGGACCAGCCATTTTGATGTCGTACACATCCGTGTCGCCGTCCGGTTCGACGGACTTGACCGTATCGGGTTTTGGAATGAAATGGACCCCATCTCCGTCGAGATGGACATAGCCGCCGTGAATTCCGTGGTGGCGATAGTGTTCGGCGGCGGGGAGGACTTCGAGGTTCTCCGGTCGGTTATCGTGCCGGACATGGTTCGTGTGATGCACGTGCTCCGCGACAGTGATCTCGCGGCCAAGGACGCGCTCCATCACGACGATGTGCTCATAGACCTGCCCCGCCTTGTTTGCGCGTGGATGGGGCGCCATGCCGTACAGACGGACGTATCCGTCCTTGTCTATGACCTTCCCTTTGACCCGGCGAAAGCGACCGATACAACTCCGGCAGATCCCGACGTGCTTCGCGTAACGGTAGGTGGTGACGCGATGGGTGCCGCCACATGATTTGCATGCGGGAATGCCGTTGGTCAAGACGGTATCGCCAGCCGACAACTGCTCTGCTGCGGTCCACGACCCGTCCTGCCGCGCAAACTCGTGATCTGGGGTCACGCGGAGCGATTTGCCGGAAGCCAGTGTCACCCGCACGACCGGCTTGACGCCCTGCGCGATCACGTCCACCACTTCGTTCAACCGCAGTTCGGCGTCGATCATCGAGCGCGTGCGTGTCGGGTGAGAGCGCCAGCAACGCCCCCTGGTTTCGCCGCCGTGGAACTTGCGGTGGAACTCACGGATCGTCATGCGGCGGGCGCAACCGCGACGGTTGACGATTACTTCGGCGTCGCCCTCGATACAGCCCATGCCCATCGCCAGCAGGATGCCGCGGAGTCCCGCGCCGAAATGCTCGATACAGAACTTGAACGCCGTCTTCTGGTGCCGCCACGGGTGCCTGAGCATCCCGTCCGGAACCGGCACCTCCGGTTCTGCTGGCGGCTTCATCGGCAGGAATGCGGGCAGCGGTTCTGCGGGCGCGGCGGG
>JANYJN010000685.1 GCA_025358475.1 Candidatus Solibacter sp. | reverse complement strand
CTCACCGGTTTGGCTCTGAGATCGCGCTGCAACGAGACGATCATCGAAGGGATATATCGCAATCTTCTTCTTCTTCGGCGTCTGTGCCCCGCTTACAAAGCAACAGGCGAAGCCAATCGCTGCCAATACCAAGACGTTCTTACTTCTCATAATGCCCCCATCTTCAGAATCCGGCGATTACAGTACGAAAATTCACACTATCACCTTTCACGCGTCGCCAACCATCTCATCGGATAATTAACTCCGATTATGAGCGAGGAAGACGGAGGTGGTGCGCGGGATACTGGACCGCTGGCGCGCTCGATCTGGTTCCGATCAGGGTTGGTTTTGAGCGGATGGACGTCTGCTGCGTGGGCGACTCGTCAATAGGTGGCTCCATGGCACTCCCCCCAATCAACGCGGCAATCTTTTTTCTCGCGCCTAAATGGTTGCGTTTGCAACGTGCGGCGGCTACGCGAGTCCGCCTGTAATCGAAGGGTTGGAGCGAAGTCCTGTTCCCGGCTTGAATTGCAACCAGCCTTTGCCGGGTGCACCGGCCGCAAGTCGAGCAGCAGATCCGCTCGCCGGGAGGCTTCACGCCGGAGTCACCTCTCCTGGTCCGTCCGCACGAGGGCGGCTACCAGATCCTCAGTGACCACAACCACATCGTCGCCGCCAATCGCGCGGGGTCGAATTAGATCCCGGGCGTGGGTCTGCGGGATGGAGGACGATAGGGCGTTCATGCAGTCGGTCCTGGCCAACGCAACAGGACGAACTGTCGCCTCTGGAGCGCGGCATGCACGCGCTCGCGGCAAGGGAGTGAAAAGAAGAAGAACGGTCGCAGGTGTCGGCGATTCTCACACGCATCAGCCATCTGGCTGTCATTCACGTTTCCCCGAAGACGTCTGGAGCTTTCTGATCATCCGCATGTTCGACGGCGACTGGTCGAAAGAGCAGACGACCGCTGCGGTCCGGGCGGTACCTCCGTCCTGTGCGCGGTTACACGTCCATGTTCGCCGACGGGCTCCAGGAGATCGAGGCGCGTGGCGACGATCCCGCCGAAGTGGTGAAGCCTCTCGTGCGCGCCATCGAGCGCGGCAAGGCCGAGATCCGCGATGGCGGTTATGCCGACTAGGCGTGGTTTAAGAACCGCGATCACGAGTGGATCGTCTCGCGGAACACTCACCGACGCTCGATTACGCCGGATCGCCTCCCAAAGGTTTGCGCTGGTTGATGGTCTGGCGGTCGCCGGGATAAGGACGACGACCGCCTGCCCCTGCGTGACAAGGAGAAGTCGCAGGGGAATCTGCTACCACTGGAGAATGAGCAGCGCCGGGACGACCGCCCCGTCCCCCAAGCCCACAGCCAGGGCCTTGGCGAGGATCTTCCCCGCCACACGCGTCACCGCCTTGCCAGCCGCGTCCGCTTCGAGCAGAGCGCCATTGGCAACGGCGGCGCCGCACACTCCTTTTACAATCTGGCCCCGCTGCGCCTCGAGCGCGCACGCCCGCCCGATCGCCCCTGCGCCGCACGCGATCACTCCGTCCGCAACCGCGCCCGCTCCGGTGACCGCCAGACGCCCGTTTGCGTCGAGTGTCCCGAACAGCATCTCCTTGCCGGTCAGATCGCCGCTCGATTGTACGAAGATCGATTCACATCCGATTTCGTAAGCCATCGTATTGCTCCTTTTGAGTTGTTGCTCTTGTAGAGAATCCATCAGGCCAGTACGCGAGGCAGGCGGATCTGCCGGGCGGTCTGGCGCTTGGCCGCGAGCGAGCGGCGGCGCAGTTCCATATCGAACAGCCGCCCCACTCGCGGGTTGGCCCGGAAGACGCGCGCCAGGAACGTCAGATCGTCCTGGTGGAGTTCCCGAACCGACCCGCCTTCGAATTTCCAGCACTCGGCGGGGATGATCGTCTCAGACACGGCGGCCGCCCAGCGCAGCCTCGTGCTCGCGCAAGTAGGCCACGTACAGAGTCGGGTCTTCGTTCAGCGCCGCCACGTACGCCTGCGCGAACGGGACGCGCCGCTCGCTCGCGATCCGCTTGGCGATGGCGTTCAACTGCGCCTCCGCGCCGCCCGACCCGGTAGCTACGGCCGGACGCGGCTGGCTCGACGTGATTCCGATGCCGCCCGGATACTCCGCGTCGGCTAGATGCCGATAGCGCCGCTTGACCAACTCCCGTGCATCGGCGCGACTCACGACTTCGCCCGAAGCAATCACTTCGTCCATGCGCTGGACCAGTTCATCCCATTTCTGTTGTGCCGTCATTATTCCCTCCTGTTGTTCACGCGATTCATCGCGCGTACCGCTGTGGCCGTCCTGTCCGCGGGCGGTGGCGCTGCGAAGAACGTCGTTCTCGTCCGCTCCGTGCCCACCGTCGAGTACTCCGGCTGCGGCAGGTCGTGCGGTCTGCCCGACGCCGCACCCACCGCGAATGTTGCGGAGACGCGCCGCCTGCCACGGCGGGCAGGCCACACGCCGGTCTCGATACCGTCCAGCAGCTTCCGGCCGAAGGTCGGATCGGCGTTGGCGCGCAGCAAGTCCTCTTCGCTAAGCCGCCGCATCGCCGTCCTCGGTGCCACGCGGGATCGGGCCGTCCGCGAACTCCCCAAGCAACGGCGTGATGACGCTGCGCAGGGCAACGAACCTCTCGTACATGGCCAGCGACTCCGGGTCGTCCCGCCACGCGAGCCGCTGCCGGTTGGCGAGGTTGCGCACCGGGTCGTCCGGGTCGCAGATGAAAGCCTGCCGCGGAATCGCGAGCAAGCGATTCACACCGAGCGCCGTACCCGCTGCCGCCAGGATGCGCATGGCGTCGAGCAGCGTGTTGAGCGCGGGCTTGTATACCTCCTCAATCAGCGTGCTGGCCTGCTCCCGCTTCCAGTCCCGAACCTGCACCGCCAGATCGCGCTGCGCCCCGTTCGCCGCCGTCG
>JANYJN010000683.1 GCA_025358475.1 Candidatus Solibacter sp. | reverse complement strand
TTGTTTGCAGAATATACCCGCAAATGCGGGGGCCTGTTCCTGGTCGCGGAACGGCGTCTTCAGGTATGCGCCTACGCGATCACCGCCCTTTCCCCCGGCAAGCTAGGAAATCGGGCAGAATTGGTCTCGATGGCGGTCGCTCCGGCCTTCCTCCGCGAGGGTGCGGCGTCCGCCCTCATGGACGGCACGCTGCGCCGTCTGAGGCGGCGCGGCGTCACACGGCTCGGCCTCATGGTGAAGGTGACCAACCAGCGCGCGAGCGCATTCTATGCGAAGTACGGGTTCCGCAAACTGAGGCGCGTGCCGGGTTACTACGAGGACGGCGCCGACGGCCTCTCCTTGGCAAAGGATCTCTAGCGCCAACTTTTTCCAGGCATACGCCAGCCAAGCCGGCGAGACCGTCGTGCTCTACGCCAACAGCTTCGGACCGACATCCGCCCCGGTCGCCGGCGGATCGGTGTTGCAGTCTCGAAGTGTGCCGCGGCGATGGCACGTTTCGCGGATTGGTCTCTCCGGGCCGGCTGTTCCCGGCGCGCCTCTCGCAGAGCCTACTTGACTGTGAAACCTACGGATGCTTCCACGTTCTCCCAGACCAACTGGAGCTGGCCTTTGTTCCCGCCGGTAGCGGAAAGCGTGTACTTCAACTGTTCCACCACCGCGGGCGGCTTGCCGACGGTCATCTTGACCCGGCCCAGATCCTGTTTCGCATCGTACGTCGTCCCGCCTTGGCCGGTCTGCTTGTTGACGATCAGTTCCCATGCGGCCGGATTCGCCAGGTTGACGTACAGCGTGTAGTCTCCCTTCGGCACCGCTAGTCCACCCAGGTCGAGATCGGCATCCGTATGCAACGCCGTCGCCGCATTGGCGCCCGCGCGCCACACGGGATAGGTATGATCCGAGCCGATGGTTCCGTCCTTGCCGAACAGCTTGCCGACGCGCCCATTCACCGCCGGTGCGGAATACTTGATGCTGATGGTCTTGCCGCCGATGGCGACGGATTCCGTCAGGCCGGTCTTGGTTTCGGCGCAAGCCATATTCGCCAGAGCGACGAGCACTCCGGCGCCAATCAAAATAGTTTTCATGATGTTTCCTCTTAAAGGAGGATAACGCACCGCGGGCCTCCGGGTTGCGCGCACGAATGCGAAGGCGGAGCTTTCCCGCCGCAACAGACTCTCGCCGTGCGCGATTCCACGCGGCGACGCACCGGAAAAGCGTTTCGGCACTCTGGCGGCGTTACATCCGATACAATGGACAGTGTGGGGACACAGACAGAAACCAATCCGCCGGGAGTGTGGGCGCGCTTATCGGAACTGACGGCGGATGTGCAGCGCGGGTTCGTGGCGGAGTGGGCGGTGACCATCATCCTGCTGCTCTTCGGCACCACTGCACTGGTGCAGGCGTTCGTGATTCCGAGCGCTTCGATGGTCGGCACGCTGTTGATCGGCGATCACCTGCTGGTGGACAAACTGGTGTACGCGCCGCCGGGCATCTGGGGAAAGGTGCTGCCCTACCGGGAGCCGAGACGGGGCGACATCATCGTATTCCGCTATCCGCTGAACATCTCGATGGACTACGTCAAGCGGGCGATCGGGCTTCCGGGGGACCATATCCGGCTGGTGGACAAGCAACTGATGTTGAACGGCCACCTGGTGAATGAGCCCTACACGCTCCACAGCCAGCCGTACCCGGACGCGTACCGCGACAACTTTCCTGCCAACGCGCACGCCATGCCGCTGCGTCCGCGGGCGGCGGAGATGATCGAGAAGTACGTGGTGAACGACGAACTCGTGGTGCCGCCGGGGTACGTTTTCGCCATGGGGGACAATCGCGACGATTCCGACGACAGCCGCTATTGGGGGCTGGTGCCGCGGGAGAATATCGTGGGGTCGCCGGTGGTAATCTACTGGAGCTTCGAGGCGCCCACGGCGGATCTGACGAACGGCAACATTGGCTTCGACCACATCGTGGATGTGGTGACGCACTTCTTTACGAAGACGCGCTGGACGCGGACGTTCCACCTGACACGCGGGTATCCGCTGAAGTAGCGGTTGGCGCGTCGCGCCGGCCGGATCCTCGATCACGCAGAAGCGGCCATTAGTGCCCATGGCAGCCGCCGGACGGAGCAACTTGCCGTGGAGTTACTGGCAGCGGCGGATGCCGAGGTCCGGATCGTCAACGGTGATATAGATCAGCCACAGGGGAGGGAGTCCCGTATTTCCGCCTCTGGCGTGGCAGATGCCGGCGACGGGTTGCGAGTCCCCGGGCGGGTGCATGCAGAAATCCTGGTAATCGCCCATTTGTACGGGCGAAGGGGTCCAACCCGCTACGGCCTGGTAGAAATCACGCAATGCGGGCGCGTCGGGGACGGTGAGGTCTATTCCCCGATTTGTCCGGGCATGCTGCGCATTCTACCGTAAGGCCGGGGCTACTTGCCGACAGCGAGCCAGATGGCGGCCCAGATGATCCCGAGGAAGGCGGCCGTACCGCCGAAGACGGCCCACTGCACGGAATCGGGCGCGTGGCGGAGGTCGACCAGGAAGGTGGGAAACTTCGGCGCGGGCGCCGGCGCGGGCTCGGGCGCGATCGGGACTGGAGCCGGCGACTGCGGGAGGACGGCGAGCGGCAAAGGCGCCGGGGCTACCGGAGAAGGAGGCGCCATGTGGGTGGAGGCGCCTTCGGCCACCATGGCGGCGGCCGCCCATAGGGCGTCGTGAAGCGCGTCGGGCGGCGCGATCACCGGGGCGGATTCTGGCGCGGCCCCGGCTGCATTCTCGGGCGCGACCGCTTCGAGCGCGGCAGCATCGGAGGCGATGACGGGTGAGATTTCGGCGACCGCTTCCGGCGCGGCGGCATCGGCGATGGCGGGTGAGATTTCGGCGACCGCTTCCGGTGCGGTGGCATCGGCGATGACGGGTGAGATTTCGGCGGTCGCTTCAGGCGCGGCGGCATCGGCGATGACGGGTGAGATTTCGGCGGTCGCTTCAGGCGCGGCAGCCTCGGCGATGACGGGTGAGAGTTCGGCGACCGCTTCCGGCGCGGCAGCCTCGGCGCTGACAGGGAAGATTTTGGCGGCCGCATCGGGTGCGGGGACCTGTGCAGTCTCAAGCGCGGCGGC